>JANMVO010000389.1:0-5617 GCA_031392805.1 Rhodoferax sp.
GCGCTCGCCCAGGGCAGGCAGCTCGCACGCTGCACCTGGACCTGGCCTGGAGCCGTGTGCAGGTGCTGGCCCCAGGCAGCAATCCGACACTGGCAAAGTTGCCTGCACTCGATGTCAGCGTCGTGCGTTGCTGGGACGATACGTACTGACTGGCTGTGCTTCCAGTGATGCAATCGAAATCAAGTGTTCTGGATTCTTTCCCAATTTCATGGCAAAATTTCCTGCGAGAGTAGGGCTGGGGAGCAGTCAAATAATTACTTTTTACAAGTTCCAGCCAATCCGGTGGCATCACGGCATGGCCGAAGACGAATTCATAATTGCCGAGAAACTTGAAGCACTGCGTGGCTTGATGGATGAGCAGATGCGCCGACTTTGGGCTGCGGCAGCGCCAACCACTGGGCACGAAAGCTCCAGGGGATGGGACACACGGTCAAGCTCATGGCCAAGCAGTTCGTCAATCCGTGCATCCCTCTGCGCCCGAATGCCGCACGCTCACCACCTTAAACTAGCCTGATTTGCTTTGCAATTGTGGCAAGGCACCGCTTTTAGCGATTTTTATGGTCAAAACAGTCTCTGGCCCTTACGGAATATGCATAGTTAGATATTATTATAATAGCAAATCATTCTCTCAAGACTTGTCGCAATGAATTCAGGCCCGTGTGAAGCACCCAACCAACTCCGCGGCCCCGTTCCGGATGGCTGTGGAGGATCGCAACGAAAAATTCGTGCAAGATACATAGGCGCGTGGCCAAACCATGGTGGTCGCGCCAACCCTCGCCGCAAGCCCCAAACACAACTGCGCAGGTCTGAGGGAGAGTCGCCACGGACGCCCGGCACGTTCGCAAACGAAGGTGGTGTGCCGTTACCACCCCCCTGCACCTCTGCACTTGCGCCCGGCGAGCTGGCCACCACAGCGGCATAAAGACGAACTCCGAATGCCTGAAAAGACTGCAACACACAGGGTAAACCCACAGCGCCTAAAATATATGGGTGACTCCCATCCTGAACGCTGACCTTCATTGCCATTCCGTCGTCTCTGACGGCACCCTCACTCCCGAGCTGCTTGCCCAGCGTGCCCGCAAAAATGGCGTCGAGTTGTGGGCGCTGACTGACCATGACGAAATTGGCGGCCAGAACCGGGCCGCCGCAGCGGCCAAAGCCAACGGCATGAAATACCTGACGGGCACCGAAATCTCGGTTTCATTCATCGGCAGCACCATCCACATCGTCGGCCTCGGCTTCGACCCCGATGACGCGCGCATGCAGGCCGGGCTGCTCAAAACGCGCGGTGGTCGCAACGAACGCGCAATGGCAATGTCTGCCGGGCTGGAAGAAGTGGGCATCAAAGGGGCCTATGAAGGCGCTCTGAAATTCGTCGGCAACCCCGAGCTGATTTCGCGCACCCACTTTGGCCGCTTTCTGGTCGAGACCGGCGTGTGCAAAGACACCAACGAGGTGTTTCGCAAATACCTCACTGAAGGCAAGCCCGGCTTTGTGGAACACCGCTGGGCCAACCTGAAAGACGCGGTGGGCTGGATCACGCAGGCCGGCGGCGTGGCGGTGATTGCGCACCCCGCGCGCTATAAATTTACGACCAACGAAGAGTTTGCATTGTTCACTGAATTCAAAGCGCATGGCGGGCTGGCGGTGGAGGTCGTCACAGGCAGCCATACTGCGGCCGAGTACATCACCTATGCCGACACCGCGCGTGAGTTTGGCCTGGCTGCCTCGCGCGGCAGCGACTTTCACAGCCCCCATGAATCGCACACCGACCTGGGCACCTTGCCCTATCTGCCCGGCAATTTAACGCCGGTGTGGGAGCTGTTGGCGGACCGCATTCAGTGAACCGGCTTCAGTGAAGCGAAAACTGGCCGTGCGGCCGCAGAGCTTGCTGGCGGGGATTGGTCTGGCGATTGCCGCGGTGGCGTGCTTTGCCACGCTCGACACCACGACCAAGTTTGTCAGCGCTGGCGTGCCGTTGCTGATGGCGGTGTGGTTTCGTTACGCGTTCCAGGCCATCGCCACCACCGTGGTGGTGATTCCACTGCGCGGTATCTGCGTGCTGCGCACTGCCCACCCCCGCTACCAGCTCTTGCGCGGCCTGCTGCTGATGAGTTCGACCATGCTGGCTTTCTTCAGCCTGAAGCACACTCCGTTGGCCGAGTTCACCGCCATTGTGATGATCACGCCGCTGGTCATCACGCTATTGGCCGCAGCACAGCTAGGCGAAAAAGTTTCAGCTCTGCGCTGGCTGTTGGTGATCGGCGGCTTTGCCGGCACGCTCATCATCATGCGCCCCCGCAGCGACGACTTCAATTGGGCCTTGCTGCTGCCGCTGGCGCTGGTGGCAAGCAACGCGTGGTTTCAGCTGCTCACCAGCAAGATGGTTCGAACCGAAGACCCCCTCACGATGCAGTTCTACACTGGCTGGGTCGGCACACTGGGGGCCTCGGTGATGCTGCCCTTCGTCTGGACCACCATCGACTCCTGGGTGCTCTGGGGCGCGCTGGTGCTCATGGGGCTGATGGGGACCGTCGGGCACTTCCTGCTGATCCTGGCGTACCAGAGAGCCCCGCCCGCCACCCTCACGCCCTATCTGTTTGTTCAAATCGGATTTGGCATGCTGGGCGGCTGGCTGGTGTTTTCACAGGTGCCAGACCGCTGGGCGCTGATGGGTATTGCCATGATCGCCGTCTGTGGCGCAATGGCTGGATGGCTCAGCGTGCGGGAATCACGGGTGGTGCCCGAGCATGTGGAAACCTGACGCAACCCGCATGAAACCCTCACCTTAACCACATGAACATTTGACGCAAGCGTAATTTATG
Organism: Rhodoferax sp.; assembly: GCA_031392805.1. GTDB lineage: Bacteria > Pseudomonadota > Gammaproteobacteria > Burkholderiales > Burkholderiaceae_C > JANYCG01. The sequence continues at coordinate 2,826 of JANMVO010000389.1, forward strand.
GCCCAGTACTTTGAAGTCCACCCCGAGAATCCGCAGGTTCGATTGCTAAAACAAGCCGTCAGCCTGCTGGAAAAAGGCGGCATTCTGGCGGTGCCGACCGACTCCAGCTACGCCCTGGTCTGCCACCTGGATGACAAAGCGGCGGCAGACAACCTGCGCCGCATTCGGGGCGTGGACGACAAGCACCACTTGACCCTGCTGTGCCGTGACTTGAGCGAGCTCAGCCATTACGCGCGGGTCGACAACAAACAATTCCGCCTGCTCAAGTCGGCCACGCCCGGGCCGTACACCTTCATTCTGGACGCCAGCAAGGAAGTGCCGCGCCGCCTGAGCCACCCGCAGCGCAAGACCATTGGCCTGCGGGTTCCCGACAATAAAGTATTACAAGAGCTGCTAGCCCTCCACAATGGGCCATTGTTAGCTACTACTTTAATAGCTCATGGCGAAACCGGGCCGCTCAACGACGCGCAGGACATTCGCTGCCGCTATGAGCACGACGTGGCAGCGGTGATTGATGCCGGAGCCTGCCCGCTGGAGCCCACCACCGTGGTGGACCTGACCGGTGGCGAGCCAGTGGTCATTCGCCAAGGGCGTGGCGCGCTGGCTGCGCTGGGCCTGTAGTCCTTGTCCGTCATCAAACGCACAGCCACTCTCTGAGACAATTCGCGCATGGACATTTCCCACCTTATTCAAACCGTTTCGATTTACGCATTGCCGGTTTTGTTCGCCATCACCGTGCATGAAGCCGCACACGGCTATGTAGCGCGCCACTTTGGCGACAGCACGGCCTACGCGCTGGGTCGCGTCACGCTGAACCCGCTCAAACACATCGACCCGGTGGGCACCATCCTGATGCCGCTGATGCTGTACTTTGCCACCTCGGGGGCCTTCCTGTTTGGTTATGCCAAACCGGTGCCGGTGAACTTTGGCAGCCTGCGCAACCCGAAGCGCGACATGATCTGGGTGGCGCTGGCCGGGCCGGGCGCCAACCTGATTCAAGCCATGATTTGGGGCGTGCTGTTGTACGTGCTGGTGGGCACCGGCCTGACTGAGCCGTTTTTCGTCAAGATGTGCCAGGGCGGGATGCTGGTCAATGTAGTGATGTTCGCCTTCAACCTGTTCCCGCTGCCGCCGCTGGATGGCGGGCGCATTCTGGTGGGCCTGCTGCCGCACCGCCAGGCCGAACTGGTGTCCCGCGTCGAGCCTTGGGGCTTCTTCATCGTGATGGGGCTGGTGCTGGCGGGCATTGTCAGCAAGCTGTGGCTGCAACCGGTGATGTCGCTCACCTTCGGACTGCTGGATATTTTGCTGTGGCCACTGGCCGCTCTGGTTCGTTAAGGTGACATAACTTTCAAGTTCCGGGGCGCTTCGCTTTCGGGCATGACAGTGAGTGCCTTTTTTCATCAATTCTTTTCATCAATTCTTTTCGTCAATTCTTTTCGCTAATTCAGTTTCCCTAATTCAGTTTCGCCAATTCAGTTCCGAAAAAAAATTGTCATGGACAACCAGCGCTTCCTCACAGGGATCACCACCTCCGGCACACCCCATCTGGGCAATTACGTCGGATCAATTCGCCCGTCGGTGCAAGCCAGTCTGCGCGCCGACGTTGAGAGCTTTTATTTTCTGGCCGACTACCATGCGCTCATCAAGATTGACGAACCCTCGCGCATTCAGCGCTCCACGCTGGAGATTGCCGCAAGCTGGCTGGCAGCCGGGCTGGACCCTGAGCGGGTTACGTTTTACCGCCAGTCCGACATTCCCGAGATACCAGAGCTGACCTGGTTTTTAACCTGCGTTACCGGCAAAGGCGTCCTAAACCGAGCCCATGCCTACAAGGCAGCTGTGGACAAAAACACGGCCGCAGGTCATGACGCGGAGACTGACATCTCGGCTGGCCTGTTCATGTACCCGGTGCTGATGGGTGCCGACATTTTGATGTTCAACGCGCACAAGGTGCCGGTCGGGCGCGACCAGATCCAGCATATCGAGATGGCGCGCGACATGGCCGCCAGCTTTAACCACCGCTATGGCGAACATTTCACGCTGCCGCAAGCCGCAATTGAAGAGTCGGTAGCCACTCTGCCGGGGCTGGACGGCCGAAAGATGAGCAAGAGCTACGACAACACCATCCCGCTGTTTGCACCGGCGAAAGAACTCAAAAAACTGATTGCCGGCATCGTCACCGACTCCCGCGCGCCGGGAGAGCCCAAAGCAGTTGAAGGGTCTGCCCTGTACCAGATCTACCAGGCGTTTGCCAGCGCTGACGAAAGCCGCGCGCTGCGTCAGGCCTTTGCCAATGGCATTGCCTGGGGCGACGCCAAGAAGTTGCTGTTTGAGCGCATCGACCGGGAGGTTGCGCCGATGCGCGAAACGTACCAGGCCTTGTTAAACGATCCCGGCAAAATTGAAGACATCCTGATGGCCGGTGCGGCAAAAGCGCGCGCGCTGGCAAAACCGTTTGCAGCGCGGCTGCGCCAGGCGGTGGGTTTGCGCGACCTGCGGGGCCTGCAACACGAAAAAGACGCAAGGGCCTCAAAATCGGCAAAATCCTCCGTGCCGGCATTCAAGCAATACCGCGAAGCTGATGGCAAGTTTTATTTCAAGCTGGTGGACATCCACGGACGGATATTGCTGCAAAGCCTGGCCTTTGACTCGCCCAAAGACGCTGGGCAAATCATTTGCCTGCTGCAAAGTGAAGGCGCATCGGCCTTGGATGCGCTTGCAGCTCGGGTGCAAATGGCAGAAGGCGTTACTGCGGAGGAAGTTGCCAGCGCCCTGCAAGTGCTTCAGGA
>JANMVO010000417.1:0-4045 GCA_031392805.1 Rhodoferax sp.
TCACGTAGAACACCGCGCTCCACCAGCTTGAAATTGTTGATCTGCACACCCTCTTCTTCGATGCGTGTCGAGAAAGGCGGCATGGAACCCGGCGTGATGCCGCCCACGTCGGCGTGGTGACCCCGGCTGCCGACGTAGAAATGGGGTTGCAGACCCTCTCCCCAACCTTCTTCCAAAAGGACTGGGAGTGAATTGCCAGGTAACGATGCCGTTGCCGTTGCCGTTGCCGTGGGTTGCGTTGCATTGCCCCCTCTCCCGCCGGGAGAGGGTTGGGGTGAGGGCCGCTGCAAATACACCGGCGTGATCACCGTGATGTCGGGCAAATGCGTGCCGCCGTGATACGGGTCGTTCAGCACGTACACATCACCGGGCTGCATCGTGCCCGCGTTTTCCTTGATTACCGTCTTGATGCTCTCGCCCATCGAGCCCAGGTGCACCGGCATGTGCGGCGCATTGGCGATCAGGTTGCCCTGGGCATCGAACAAGGCGCAGCTAAAGTCCAGCCGCTCCTTGATGTTGACCGAGTAGGCGGTGTTCTGCAACTGCAGGCCCATCTGCTCGGCAATGTTCATGAAGAGGTTGTTGAACACCTCCAGCAAGACCGGGTCGGCGGTCGTGCCTGCTGCATATTTAATAGCCCGTTGTGACTGTCTGACAAGGACAAGGTGGTCAAACTCTGTCAAATTTGCCGCCCAGCCAGGTTCCACCACCGTGGTGGCATTCTGCTCGGCAATGACGGCCGGGCCCGCGATGATGTCGCCCGCTCTCAAATCTTCACGCACCACCAGAGCAGAGTCGTGCCACTGTCCACCCGAATACATGCGAACCGTTTCCCGCACCACGCCACAGGCCTGCAAATCGCGGGGCGCATACAGCGTGCGGCGCGGCTCGTCCGGTGCGTCGCCCGCGATCACGGCCTCGACCGAGACGGCTTCCACGATCAAGTTCTTGCCCGTCATCAGGAACGCGAAGCGCTGACGGTAGGCGGCTTCAAATTCGGCTTCGATGGCGGCGATAACCGGCTCAGGCGCAGCCGCCATTGGCATGGCGAGGGAGCCGCCCGCCAGCGACGCTTTGGCATCAGGGTAGCGCAGCACCAACGCCGAGTCACTGCCCTCGTAGCGCACATGGACGCGACGTTGCGTGGTGACACCGCCGCTGCCCACCCGCTGGCGCGTCAATTCAACCTCTGCCAGCGCGGCCAGTGCATCCAGCTTGATGACAATCTCGTGCAGGGCATCGGGCGTGAGCTTGCGTTCCACTGCCTGCTCACGAATCACGGTCTGGTCAGCCAGCCCGATGCCATAGGCCGAAAGCACACCGGCCAGCGGGTGCACAAACACCCGCGTCATGCCCAACGCATCGGCCACCAGGCACACGTGTTGCCCGCCTGCCCCGCCAAAGCACTGCAGCGTGTAGCGCGTGACGTCATAGCCGCGCGCCACTGAGATTTTTTTGATGGCGTTGGCCATCTGCTGCACAGCGATGTTGATAAAGCCCTCAGCACAGGCCTCTGGCGTCAGCCGGGGCATGGTGCGTTCTCCCCCTACTGATCCCTCTAGCAATCCCCCTCCTGAACGTCTTCTTGACCCTCTTCCTGACCCTGTCTCCGCTGGCGTCGCGCCGCCAGTCAGAGCCGCCAGCGCCGCAAACTTCGCGCGCACCAGGTCGCCATCCAGCACCTCGTCGCCCTTGGGCCCGAACACCTTCGGAAAATAGCGCGGCTGGACCTTGCCAACCATCACATTGGCGTCGGTCACGGCGAGCGGGCCGCCGCGCCGGTAACTCGCCGGGCCGGGGTTCGCTCCCGCACTTTGCGGGCCGACCCTAAAACGCGCCCCATCAAACGCCAGAATTGAGCCACCGCCCGCTGCCACCGTATGAATGCTCATCATCGGTGCCCGCATGCGCACGCCGGCCACCTGGGTTTCGAACTGGCGCTCAAATTCACCGGCGTAGTGCGACACATCGGTGGACGTGCCGCCCATGTCGAAGCCGATGACTTTGACGCTTGGGTGCTGCACTCGCCCATCACCCCCGCCCACTCCCCTCAGGGGCCAGGGCGTCGATCCGGGTTCCCCTGTTTCATGGCGATGCGCCAGCGCTTCTGATTCATGACGGTGGGCCAGCTCTGCGGTGCGTGCCATGCCAACAACGCCACCGGCGGGACCACTCAATATCGCGTCCTTGCCCTGGAACACATGGGCATCCGCCAGTCCGCCGCTTGATTGCATGAAGAACAGCGTCACGCCCGGCATCTCGTGTGCCACCTTCTCCACATAGCGCCGCAAGATGGGTGACAGATACGCGTCCACCACAGTGGTGTCGCCGCGGCTCACAAACTTCATCATCGGGCTGGTTTCATGCGAGGTGCTGATTTGCGTGAAACCGACCTCAGCCGCCAAACGTTTGGCCGCCTTTTCGTGGCCGGTATAGCGATAACCATGCATAAAAACAATAGAAACGCAGCGTAGCCCTCGTCCATATTGCATAGCTAGCTCTGTTTTTAATAGTGATTCATCCAAGGGCTGAATCACCTCGCCATGCGCACCCACACGCTCCTGCGCTTCAACCACGGCGCTGTACAGCAGCTCGGGCAACACGATGTGGCGGTCAAACAGGCGAGGCCGGTTCTGGTATGCAATGCGCAGCGCATCGCGAAAGCCGCGCGTGGTCACCAGCAGCGTGGGCTCGCCCTTGCGCTCCAGCAGGGCGTTGGTGGCCACTGTGGTGCCCATCTTCACGCACGCCACCACGTCAGGCGTGACGGGCTCGCCCGCTTTCAACCCAAGCAAATGACGAATGCCTGCCACCGCAGCATCCGGATACTGTTCCGGGTTATCGGACAGCAGCTTGTGGGTGATGAGAGAACCGTCGGGCTTCTTGGCGACGATGTCGGTGAATGTGCCGCCACGGTCAATCCAGAATTGCCAGCGTCCACGACCGGTGATTGATGTATTTTCTTGCGTCATTTTTGAAACTGTTTTCCAAATAATACCGTCACTATTGATACCGACACGATTCATACCAAACACGATGGACCCGCCTGAAGCCAGTCCTGCGGACTGGTCCATGACAGGAGGCAATACGGCACAAAAATACCAAAGGTCTGTTTGCCCACGGATCGTACTCACTAACGCGAGATCGACTGGTTTGGCACCCTGCCTATCCCGCAATGCGCAAGGTGGTGGGGTGCTGGGGCGTCGGGATTCCAGTAGAATCCCAAATGCTCATCTACTACTGGACAAATAACAGGAGACCCCCTATGGAAGCAGTCATCGGAGCGCCCACCCAGACCCATGCGACATCGCAGGAGAATCGAAAAATCATTTTCGCGTCCTCTTTAGGCACGGTGTTCGAGTGGTACGACTTCATCCTGTTCGGGTCCCTCGCGCCCATCATCGCCAGGCAGTTTTTCACCAAGGTCGATCCCAGCACCGGATTGATTTTCGCGCTGCTGGCGTTTTCTGCGGGCTTTATCGTGCGGCCTTTCGGCGCGCTGGTGTTCGGGCGGATCGGCGATGTGGTCGGCCGTAAATACACCTTCCTGATGACGATCCTCATCATGGGGTTGTCCACCTTTGCGGTTGGTTTTCTTCCCAACTATGACGCGATTGGCATTGCCGCACCGATCATTCTGATCAGTTTGCGCCTGTTACAGGGTTTGGCCGTGGGCGGCGAATACGGCGGTGCGGTGGTCTATGTGGCCGAGCATGCACCGAGGCGCCGGCGCGGCGAGTTCACTTCGTGGATCCAGACCACCGGAACCTTGGGGTTCGTCCTGTCGCTGATGGTTGTGCTGGCGACGCGCACCACCACGGGGGAAGCAGCATTCGCAGAATGGGGATGGCGCATTCCGTTCTTGCTGTCAATCTTCTTGCTGGCGATTTCGGTCTGGGTACGCCTGGCGATGCAGGAGTCGCCCGTGTTCGCCAGGATGAAAGCGGCTGGGGCGCTATCGAAAGCGCCGCTGTCGGAAGCATTTGGCAAATGGGGAAATCTGAAGATCGTGCTGTCAGCGCTGTTTGGCCTGGTCACTGGATTC
>JANMVO010000432.1:0-3709 GCA_031392805.1 Rhodoferax sp.
GGTGGTGCCGCGCTACGGCTCGATTGGCGTGGCCGATCTGCCGCAGCTCTCGCACTTAGCGCTGCCGCTGTTTGGCGAGGGCGAGGCAGAATTTGAGGGCGAGGTATTGAGCGGCCGGGTCGCGCTGGAGCGTGCCGGGCTTCAGCCCGTGACACTGGGGGCCAAGGATGGCCTGGCCCTGATCAGCGCCAACGCTGCCACCACGGCGCGCGCCGCACTGGTGCTGTACGACGCGGCGGCGGCACTGAATGCCTGGCTGGCGGCGGTGGCGCTGGGTTTTGAGGGTTTTCGCGCCAATCTGTCACCGCTTCACCCCAGCGCCGTCGCCGCCAGACCGGCCACCGGCCAGGTTGAGATGGCGAACCGGCTGCGCGTGCTTCTGAAGGGCAGCGCACTGCTGACGCCGGGTGCTGCCCGGCGCGTGCAGGACCCGGTTTCCATGCGTGTGGTGGCCCAGGTCCATGGCGCGGCCCAGGGCATGGTTGATGCGGCCAGAGCGCAGGTTGAGGTGGATCTCAACAGTGCCGCTGACAGTCCTCTGGTTCTGGCAGAGGAAGGCCTTATGCTTTCCAACGGCAACTTTCACCTGCCCGCCCTGGCGCTGGCGCTGGATGCCTGCGCCATTGCCTTGGCGCAGTGCGCCAGCCTGTCGGTGGCCCGCTGTCAGCGGTTCATGTCGCCCGGGCTCACCGGTCTGCCGCTGCAACTGACGCGCCACGGGCCAGCCCACTCCGGCTTCGCCACGGTGCAGAAGACCCTGACCGCCCTGTGGGCCGACATCCGCCTGCGCGCCAACCCCGGCTCGCTCGATTTCATGCCTGTGTCTGAGGCACTGGAAGACCATGCCTGCATGGCCCTGGGCGTGACAGAAAAACTGGGTGAACTGCTGGAGCGCCTGCACTACCTGATTGCCATTGAGTTGCTGGTTGCCGCCCAGGCGGTGGACCTGCGTGGGCTGGACCAGGCGACCATGGGCACCGGCGCGCGCGCTGCCTATGAGCAGGTGCGTGCCATTGCTGCGGTGCTGGACCAAGACCGCCCGCTCGGGCCCGACATTGACCGGGTGCAACGTGCTGTTGCCGCAGGTTCTTTCAACCCGGCACAGATTGAAGACAGGGTGATGCCGGCATGACATGGTTTCTGCGCAACTGGGTGGACGTTGCGCAGGCATTGGGGGAGCACATTGCCATCGCCCTGACCGCGCTCACGATTGCGTTTGCGCTGTCGCTGGTCATTGGCATCGTGGCCGCCCGGCGTGCCCGGCTGTATGCGGCCGTGATGACTGTTTCGGGATTTTTGTACACCATCCCGACGCTGGCATTTCTGGCGTTTTTGATTCCCGTGGTGGGCTTGGGGCGCACCAATGCGATCATCACCATGGTGGCGTTTTCACTGATGATTTTGATCCGCAGCGTCGCCACCGGAATCCGCGAAGTGCCTGCGGATGTGATCGATGCCGCGCTTGGCATGGGCATGAACAGCGCGCAAATCATGCGGCGCATTGAACTGCCGCTGGCGCTGCCGCTGATTGTTGCGGGCCTGCGGGTGTCGGCTGTCACCGTCATCAGCGTGACGGTGGTGGCCGCCTATGTGAACGCAGGCGGGCTGGGCACGCTGATCTTCAACGGCATTTCCAACGACCACCCGGCAAAAATATGGGCCGGGGCGCTGACCGCCTGCGCGCTGGCCGTCAGCGTTGATCTGCTGCTGGCCCTGCTGGAGCGGCGGCTCTTGCGCCAGCGTGCGGGCTGAACTGCGAAAAAAACCTGATGTTTGTCGACGCCTGGAACTACCTGCTTGCCCACCCGGCGCTGTTTGCACGCGCGCTGGGCGTGCATATGGCGCTGTCGGCCTCTGCACTGGTGCTGGCCGCGCTGATCAGCATCCCGGCTGGAATAGCGGTGGCCCGGCGCAGCGGGCTGTCGCTGGCCGTGGTGAACGCGGCGAATGTCGGGCGCACTTTGCCATCACTGGCCTTGCTGGCGCTGGTCATGCCGGTTCTGGGCATTGGCTTTGCGCCGTCGCTGTTCGCCTTGACGCTGATTGCCATCCCGCCCGTCGTGACGCACACTATTGCCGGCATGCGCGGCGTCGATGCCGATGTGGTTGACGCGGCGATTGGCATGGGCATGACGCGCGCGATCCTGCTGCGGCGGGTTCAACTCCCGCTGGCTTTGCCGACCATTTTTGCGGGCCTGCGCACCGGTGCCGTGCAAGTGATTTCCGGCGCAGTGCTGGCGGCGTTTATTGGCGGCGGCGGGCTGGGGGACTTTATTACCACGGGCATCGCGATGATGGCAATCCCGCAGTTGCTTGTGGGTGCCATTCCGGTGGCGTTGCTCGCACTCGGAACTGACTTTCTTTTTGGCGCTTTGCAGCGCCGCATGACGCCCCCTGGGCTGCGCACAGCATGATCACTCTCGACCGCATCACCAAGACCTTTGGCACTGGAGCAGCACCTGCCGTAGACGCGCTGTCCCTCACCATCAAAGCGGGCGAAATCTGCGTGCTGATAGGCCCCTCGGGCTGTGGCAAGACCACCACCATGCGGATGATCAACCGCATGGTGGAGCCTGACTCCGGGCGGATCGAAGTAGGTGGGCGCGATGTGACGCGGATCGATGCGGTGGAACTGCGCCGGTCCATCGGCTATGTGATCCAGCAGGTGGGGCTGTTTCCCCACATGACAATTGGCGAGAACATCGCCACGGTTCCCAAATTGCTGGGCTGGAAAGCGTCACGCACCGCCAGACGGGTAGATGAATTGCTGGCGCTGGTCCATATGGCGCCGGACCAGTACCGGGACCGTTTTCCACGGGAACTTTCGGGGGGCCAAAAGCAGCGGGTCGGTGTGGCGAGGGCGCTTGCCGCAGACCCGCCGGTGATGCTGATGGACGAACCCTTCGGGGCCATCGACCCGATCACCCGCGCCAGCCTGCAAGACGAGTTTCTGCGCATCCTGCGAGATCTTGGAAAAACCATTGTCTTTGTCACGCACGACATTGACGAGGCGATCAAGATGGGTTCGCGCATCGCCATCCTGCGTGCTGGCAAAGTGGTTCAATTCGATACGCCGCAGCGCATCCTGGCGCATCCGGCCGACTCTTTTGTTGAAGCGTTCATTGGCGGAGACCGCTCGCTGAAGAGGCTTTCGCTGCTGGAGGCAGGCGCTTACGTTGAGGCAGGTTCCCCCGCCACCGGTGCGCCGACGGTGCTGGCGGGCATGCCGCTGCGCGATGCCCTGTCCGCCCTGCTGGACGCCGGAGCCGACGAGGCCGGCGTTGTTGACGCTGGTGGCAATGTGTTGGGCCGCGTGACCCTGAGCGCGATACGCAGGGCAGCCAGCGTGGCAAAACTGCAGGCGGGCGCCTGAGCCGGCATTTGCGGACCGAAGGGCATGCCGTTCGGGACTGTTCGGGACGGCGCCCGATCAGGCAAGCAGGGTTATTGAGTGGCGCAGGTATAGCTCAAGGCTGAGTTGATATCGCCAGCGCCCTTGTACTTCGCCCAAGCCGGATAGTCGCACAGCGGACGGGTCCTGCCGGGTACGCCAGCGGTGTCGGACACCACCTGGTTCGGCGGGGCCGTACCCTTTTCAACCCAGTTTTCAAGCGTCGTCAAGGAGTCCCACGCCGCATTGAACACACTGCTTAGCGCATGACCGTAGCCGGGAATTTCGTAGTAGCGCGCAAAGCCGTCAACCTTGGCC
>JANMVO010000458.1:0-10965 GCA_031392805.1 Rhodoferax sp.
GGGACCGGAGTCCCCGACGCTGGCACTGCTGAAGTTTGTGCCTGACACCGCCGAGTATTGGGATGCGCCGCACAGCAAGATGGTTCGCATGGCCGCTATGGCCGCGTCTGTGGTGGCGGGCAAACCCGTCGGACTGGGTGAGCATGACACCCTGATCGGGCTGTCCGCGCAAACACCCATGGCGCGTTCCGGATGAACGGCATGGCGGCAGAGCCACGCCCACAGCGGCGCTGGCAATTTGCCGCCGCAGCAGCGCTGGCCCTGGTTGCTGTTGTCGCCTTGGGCGAGTGGCTGGGTTGGCCATTCCTGGTTGCGCCGTTGCAAACTGTGTTGTCGGACAAACTTGGGCGCAGGGTGAGTTTCGCAGCCCAGGATGAGGCTGCGAACTCCAAGGCGAAAGAATTTCAAATCCGTTTTTTGGGCGGTGTGCGGCTTCACGCATCGGAGTTGAAGATCGCCGCGCCAGCGTGGAGCACAGCGTTGAACCTGATCAGCGCCAGCGATGTGACACTTGAGATGCGCTACGTCGACCTGTGGCGCGCGTACCGTGGTCAACGTTTGCGAATCCAGCGCTTGCAAGCCGCTGCACTGGAAGGCGATCTGGAGCGGCGTGCCGATGGCAGTGCGTCCTGGCAATTTGGCGCAGCACCAGTCACTGTCAATGCGCAGCCCCCGCCCTTGTTAGGCACATTGCAGGTCGCCCAGGGCGTGTTGCGCTACAACGATGCGCTACTGGCCGTCGATCTTGACGCCCGCCTGTCAATTGCCAATGGCGTGTCGTCATTCTCGGCTGATCCGGCAGCCAATATTTTGCAGATGAGCGCCACTGGTCACTACCGCAAGCAGCCTTTGAAAATCGAATTGATGTCTTCGGGAGCCCTGCCATGGGAGGCTGATGGAGCGCAGTCAATTCCGGTTGGCTTGACGCTGAACGCCAGAGTCGGGCGTGCCGACCTGAATTTTAAAGGCAGTGCGGTCGATTTGCAGCATCTGGGTGGACTCAGCGGTCGTTTCCGTGTGACCGGCCCGTCCCTGGCCGCGGTGGGCGATCCTTTGGGAGTCACGCTTCCAACCACCTCGGCCTTTCGTACTGACGGCAGGGTTGTCAGGCAGGGCGACATCTGGCGAATCGTGATTGACGACGCCATCGTCGGTGCCAGCCGCCTCCGTGGGGCTTTCACTTACGAGGCGGCGCGCGCTGTGCCCATGCTCTCGGGGCACCTCGGTGGCAGCCGCTTGATGCTGGTTGACCTGGGCCCGGTCGTGGGAACCACGCCCAAGTCGGCCGTGACGGTAACGCCCGGCGACGCTGGCCAAGTCAAGCAGCAAAGCCCGGGTAAAGTGTTGCCCGGGCGCCCTTTTGACCTTGCGACCCTGCGCAAGATGGATGCCAATGTTCTGATTGACATTGCCGATGTGGACCTCAACACCCGCATACTGGAGCCGCTGCACCCGCTGCATGCCCACCTTGAATTAAAGGCTGGCGTGCTGACGCTGCGCGACATTGACGCGCGCACGGCCGACGGGCAATTGAAAGGCGACCTGGCGCTGGATGGTCGCGCTGCCAGGGCGTTGTGGACTGCAAACGTACGCTGGGACGGCGTGCGGCTGGAACGCTGGATTCACCAGACCCGTGCCGCCGGGGTGCCGCCTTTTGTATCGGGTCGGCTGAACGGGCGGGCAAATTTACTGGGTCAGGGGCGCTCCACCGCTGAAATACTCGCCACGCTCAAAGGCACTGCCCGCACAGAACTTCGCGATGGCGCGGTATCGCACCTTCTGGTTGAAGCCGGAGGCCTGGATGTAGCGCAGGCTCTGGGCGTGCTGTTCAAGGGCGATGATGCCTTGCCGGTGCAATGCGCGGTAGCCGATTTGGTGGCGCAAGGCGGGCTGTTTCGCCCGCGCGTGATGGTTGTGGACACCACGGATTCTGCTGTCTGGATTGAGGGCTCGCTGTCATTGGCCACTGAGGCGCTCGACTTGCGGGCGGTGGTGATGCCCAAAGATTTCAGCCCCCTGACGCTGCGAACACCCCTGCACGTGCGGGGCAGCTTTGGCAAGCCCGAGGTTTCGGTGGAAAAAGGGCCGCTCGGGGTCAAGCTGGCGAGTGCTTTTTTTCTGGGGCTGATAAATCCGCTGGCGGCGCTGATACCTCTTATTGATCCAGGCGACGCTGACGCTGCAACGCGTGGTGCCGCGGGCTGCCAGGGCTTGATGCAGCGCAGCACGGGCAAGCGTATAGTTTCCAGGCCCAAGTGAGCCGAATCATGAGCAACATCGTCAACGTTTTGCGCACAGAGTCTGACAGTTTTGGCCAAATTGCGGTGCCAGCCGGGGCTTTGTGGGGCGCGCAGACGGCGCTCAGTCTGCGTTTCTTCGCCATCGGCGAGCAGCGCATGCCCTTGGCACTGATCCATGCCTTGGCCTGGGTCAAGTGGGCTGCCGCCTGCGTAAACCGTGATCTGCATGTGCTGGATGCTGCCAAGGCGCAGGCGATTGCCGATGCGGCAGTGCGCGTGGTGGCAGGCGAGTTTGATACCGAGTTTCCCTTGTCGGTATGGCAGACGGGCTCGGGCACGCAGACCAACATGAACGTCAATGAAGTGCTGGCGAACCTGGCCTCGCAGCCGCTTGCGAAAATTCACCCCAACGACGATGTCAACCTTGGGCAGTCGTCCAACGATGTTTTCCCGACGGCCATGCACATTGCCGTGGCATTGGCGGCAAGGTCAAGACTGCTGCCGGCGCTGGCAGAGTTGCATGCGGTTCTGGTCACCAAGGCACAGGCTTTCGATGGCGTCGTCAAGATCGGTCGCACGCACCTGCAAGACGCAACGCCGATCACGCTGGGGCAGGAGTTTGGCGGCTATGCGGCGCAACTCGCGTTGTGCCAGCACAGCATTGACCACGCGCTGGGCGCGGTCTACACGCTGGCCATTGGTGGCACGGCGGTCGGCACGGGATTGAACACGCATCCCGAATTCGGCGCACGCGTGGCGGCCTTGCTGGCCAAAGCGCTTGACCTGCCGCTGGTGCCAGCCGGCAATCTGTTCGCCGCCATGGCCGGGCATGAGGCGCTGGTGGCGTTTCATGCGGGTCTGAAGATGCTGGCCATTGCCCTGAACAAGATTGCCAACGACATCCGCCTGATGGGCAGCGGCCCGCGCGCCGGCCTGGGCGAGCTGCGGCTGCCAGAGAACGAGCCCGGCAGTTCGATCATGCCGGGCAAGGTCAACCCAACCCAGGTCGAAGCGCTGACCATGGTGTGTGCCCAGGTGATGGGCCACGACGCCGCGATTGGCTTTGCCGCCAGCCAGGGACAGTTTGAGCTAAACGTCTACAAGCCGCTGATTGCACTGGACACGCTCGACAGCGTGCGCCTGCTGGCAGACGCCATGCACAGCTTTGCCCAGCACTGCGTGGCTGGCCTCCAGGTCAACACAGCGCGTGTGGAGCAGCTCTTGCAAAGCTCGCTGATGCTGGTCACCGCGCTGGCACCCCATATTGGCTATGACCGCGCCTCGCAGATTGCCAAGCACGCGCACCACCACGGCACCACGTTGCGTGAGGCAGCGCTGGCGCTGGGTGCGGTCAGCGCTGACCAGTTCGACGCCTGGGTCGATGCGCGCAAGATGCTTGGGACGAACACTCACGGCGCGGTTGAGATTTGATTGGGCTGGGACTCGCTTTGTGTTTTAGAACTAGTTGCAGGGGCACGTTGTGAGAAAGCGTTCAAACAGAACGCCGCACAGAATAGCTATTGTATTAATAGCTAACTATGCATATTGCACTAGGGCTAGAGGCCTTTTTGACTGGAAAAAACGTTAAAAAACAGGTCCACAGCACGCCAAGGGCCTGCGCGAGTGAATCGGAGAACGTGTGCACGCTGCCCGCCGCCTCGTCCATCAAAAAACCTGCCACTTCAAGGAGAAACCTATGAGCCTGGGAACCATACTGTTGATCGTTCTGATTTTGATGTTGATTGGCGTGATTCCAAGCTGGCCGCACAGCAGGGGCTGGGGTTACGGCCCGAGTGGTGCATTGGGCATAGTCGTCATCATCTTGATTGTGCTGCTGCTCACGGGACGGCTTTGAGGGGCAGTGAACAAACTGGGGCCAGAAGCAGCTGGCCTCTGGTTCGGCGGCATGATCATCAGTCTCAAGGCATGTCGCGCGTGGTTGACGCCAAGCGCTGTCTCAGGGACTGTATCTCTTCAAGCAACTGCAAGGCAAGCGCAACGCCTGACAGGTTGATGCCGAGGTCACGTTGCAGTCGCACAGCGACACCAGCGTGATGAAAATGAAGTTCAGTAAAGCGCCATTCGTCGCGCGCGCGACCGCTGGGCTCAAGGACACCCTCCTGCACCAGTTCAACAATGCGGTCCACGGGCACGGCGTGGGCGAGGCTTAGCTCAACCAGCGTCATCCGGATTTCGTCTGCATCACCGTGTTCGTGCGATGCGGTCTGAATTTCACCATCGGTCATGCCATCTCTCCCAGGTTGGCACGCGGTTTAAACGCCGGAAACCGCGCCGCCATGTCACGGAATGCGGCCTGCTGCGCTTCGCTCTCGGCAAGGGGCAACACAATTTGCAGCACAAAATAAAAATCACCTGCGGGCGTGCCCGCTTTGGCGCCGGGAATGCCGCGTCCCTTAAGCCGCAATTTGCGCCCGGCGTTGGAGCCCGCAGGAATTGTGAGCGCCAGCGCGCCGCTGGGTGTGGGCACTTCAATCTCGGCCCCGAGCGCAGCCTCCCACGGTGCCACTGGCAGGTCAAGGTAAACGTCATGCTGCTCAACGCGGTAATGCGCATGGGGTCGAAACTCGACTTCAAGGTACAAATCACCGGGAGCGCCCTTGCCCGATCCAGGCGCACCCTGCCCGGCCAGGCGGATGCGCTGCCCGGCACGCACGCCGCGCGGAATCACAAACTCGATATGGTGCTCGCGCAATGTCACGCGGCCTTGCGCGTCGGCCTCGGGAATGCGCAGCGTAATCTTTCGGGTTGCGCCAAGGTAGGCGTCTTCCAGATCGATCTGGATCGAAGCATGACGGTCTTCACCAGTGAAGTTAAATCTGCCAGCGTGATCGCCACCCCTTCCACTCGCCCCACCACTGCGCCCGAACAGCGATTCAAAAAAATCACTCTGCTCCCGCGCCTCGTCCTCAGAAAAGCCACGCCCCGAAGTCTCGAATCCCTGATTCCAGTCGGGCGGCGGATGGAATTCCTGCCCGGCCGTGTAGCTTGCCCCGAGTTCATCATAAGCCGCGCGCGTCTGCGGGTCTTTGAGCACTTTGTAGGCTTCGCCCACGTCTTTGAACAGGGCCTCGGCGTTGGGCTCCTTGTTCACGTCAGGATGGTATTTTCGAGCGAGTTTGCGGTGCGCGCGCTGAATCTCTTCCTGGCTTGCGCTGCGCTCAACCCCCATGGTCTTATAGTAGTCTTTATACTCCATAGCTAATTTCCAAGCCCTCATCAAAGACCGCTCAAACTGTCGGTTTTAATTCATATGTTACTCCTGTGAAGTTGAACGTTTTACGCTTTAAATTTACTTCGCTCCTGCAATCAGCGATGATTAGGGAAGCGCGGATTTATTTATTGTGGTTTCGTGGCGCTTGGATTGGGACGGGCTGCAAGGTGGTTTTTGCAGCAAATATCGGGAATATTTGCAAAAGCACCAACGCCGCAGACCGCCCAAACCAAGTGATCATGGGCGCAAAGAATAAATCCGCGCTTCCTTAGGTAATTCCCTTTTGACAAAGTACATTTTCGGTCCATGGCCGCAGTCGAATCCGTTCTTCCTGAATCTCCCACCCTAGCCCTCCCGGGGTTGGGCCGCGCGCTGATTTTGGCCGGCAAGCTGGGGCAAAAATCCGCCGAGGATATTTACCGCAAGGCGTCTGGCAGCCGCACCAGCTTTATTGCCGAACTCACGGGCTCAGGTGCGGTGTCCGCGTCAGATTTGGCCCACACCATGTCCTCCGCGTTTGCAGCGCCACTGGTAGATCTGGACGCAATCGATGCCCAGCGCCTTCCTAAGGGTTTGCTTGACAGCAAGATCTGCAACGCCTATCGCATTGTTGTTCTCAGCAAACGCAACAACCGGCTGATTGTTGCCACGGCGGACCCCTCTGATCAGGAAGCTGCTGAGAAAATCAAATTCTCGACGCAGTTGGGTGTTGATTGGGTGATTGCCGAATATGACAAGCTGTTGAGGCTGGTCGAGATCATGTCCACCAGCGCTTCCGATGCGATGGATTTTCTCATCGGAAGCGATTTCGAATTTGACGAATCGTTGGCTGAGGCCACATCAGAAAATACTGAAGCCGGTGTCGCCGAGGTTGAAGATGCACCGGTCGTCAAGTTTTTGCACAAAATGCTGCTTGATGCATTCAGCATGCGGGCATCCGATCTGCACTTTGAGCCTTACGAACACAGCTACCGCGTCAGGTTCCGCATAGACGGTGAATTGCGGGAGATTGCGGCACCGCCGATTGCCATCAAGGACAAATTGGCTTCCCGTATCAAAGTCATTTCCAGAATGGACATCTCGGAGAAGCGGGTTCCACAAGACGGTCGCATGAAATTAAAAATTGGGCCGGACCGGGTCATCGATTTTCGGGTGAGCACGTTGCCGACGCTCTTTGGCGAAAAAATCGTCATACGTATTCTGGATCCCGGCACGGCCAAAATGGGAATCGACGCACTGGGTTACGAGCTTGATGAGAAAGAGCGGCTCCTGAAGGCCATCAAGCGCCCCTACGGCATGATTTTGGTCACGGGGCCCACCGGTTCCGGCAAGACCATCTCGTTGTACGCCTGCCTGAACCTGCTCAACAAGCCGGGCGTTAACATTGCCACGGCTGAGAACCCGTCCGAGATCAACCTGCCCGGTGTGAACCAGGTCAACGTGAACGAACGGGCGGGCCTGACCTTTGCCAGCGCTTTGCGGTCATTCATGCGCCAGGATCCGGACATCATCATGGTCGGCGAAATTCGCGACCTTGAGACAGCCGACATCGCCGTCAAGGCGGCCCAAACCGGGCATCTGGTGCTCTCAACCCTGCACACGAATGATGCGCCTTCCACTCTGACGCGCCTTCGCAACATGGGTATTGCACCCTTCAACATTGCGTCCAGCGTGATCCTCATTACCGCGCAGCGACTGGCGCGTCGTCTTTGCGCCAACTGCAAGGCGCCCGCAGACGTGCCGGAAAAGGCGCTGCTGGAGGCTGGCTTTAAAGCTTCGGACCTTGAAGTGACCTGGGTGAGTTATCGACCCGTCGGCTGTTCAATGTGCAACAACGGGTATAAAGGACGGTTGGGGATCTACCAGGTCATGCCCGTTACGGAAGAGATCCAGCGCATTATTTTGCGCGATGGCAGTTCCCTGGATATTGCGGACCAGGCCAGGATCGAAGGGGTGCGGTCGCTTCGCGAGTCCGGATTGCACAAGGTCAGGCTGGGTCTGACTTCACTGGAAGAAGTGCTGGCTGTCACCAACGAATGACCAATGAATAAAATGCGTAAACCCAAGGGACCATATGGCTACTGCGAAGTCTAGAAGCACCAAAGAATTGGTTTTCGAATGGGAAGGGAAAGACCGCAACGGAAAGCAGGTGCGCGGTGAAACGCGGGCTGCTGGGGAAAACCAGGTCAGATCAACTTTGCGCCGGCAGGGCGTGATACTCGCCAAGATCAAGCGGCGGCGCATGAGTGCCGGGAGTGCCATCAAGCCCAAAGAGCTTGCTATTTTTACCCGGCAGCTCGCCACCATGATGAAGGCCGGTGTGCCCCTGCTACAGGCATTTGACATTGTGGGACGGGGCAATCCGAATCCACGCGTGACCAAACTTCTCAACGACATTCGCACTGACGTAGAAACGGGGACATCTTTAAATGTTGCGTTTCGTAAGTTCCCCCTGTATTTCGACAATCTTTACTGCAATTTGGTCGAGGCCGGCGAATCTGCCGGTATTCTGGACCAGTTGCTGGACCGGCTGGCCGTGTACATGGAAAAAACGGAAGCCATCAAGTCCAAAATCAAATCTGCATTGATGTACCCAATCACCGTGTTGATCGTGGCATTTGTCGTGGTGGCCGTCATCATGATTTTTGTGATTCCTGCGTTCAAAGAGGTGTTTACATCGTTTGGCGGCGAACTGCCGATGCCAACATTGGTCGTGATTGCCATGAGTGAATTCTTCGTGAAATACTGGTACCTGATCTTTGGCGGTATTTTTGGCGGGTTTTATTTTTTCATGGAGTCCTGGAAGCGCAACGAAAAAATGCAGCACTTCATGGATCGGGTCATGCTCAAGCTGCCAATTTTCGGAACGCTTGTCGACAAGTCCTGTATTGCACGATGGACCCGCACACTGTCCACCATGTTCGCCGCGGGTGTGCCTCTGGTGGAAGCACTGGACTCCGTGGGGGGTGCCGCTGGCAATTCCGTTTTCACACTCGCCACGGTGAAAATCCAGCAAGAGGTTTCAACCGGTACAGCCTTGACGACCGCCATGGCCAACGCCAATTTGTTCCCGTCAATGGTGTTGCAGATGTGCGCCATTGGTGAAGAATCCGGCTCCATTGATCACATGCTTGCCAAGGCGGCAGACTTTTATGAAGCGGAAGTGGACGATATGGTCGCTGGTATCTCCAGCCTCATGGAGCCCATCATCATCGTCATTCTCGGCACTGTCATCGGCGGCATTGTTATCGCCATGTATCTGCCCATCTTCAAGCTGGGTCAGGTTGTCTGATGCTGGGTTTACAGTGGTTGGACGCCAGCCTGTTCGGCGTGATGGGCTTGCTGGTTGGCAGTTTTTTGAATGTGGTGATTTACCGGTTGCCCAAAATGATGGAGAGGCAATGGGCTTTGGAATGCGCCGAAATGTCCGGTGCCCAGTCCGCAGCCGTTGTGCCGTTTAATTTGATGGTGCCGCGCTCGCGGTGCCAGAAATGTGACCACCAAATCCGCTGGTTTGAAAATATCCCCGTCTTCAGTTACCTGCTTTTGCGCGGAAAATGTGCTAACTGCGGCACCGCCATTGGCGCCCGCTATCCCTTGGTGGAGCTGGCCTCTGGCGCCTTGTTTGCGTGGTCTGCCTGGAAATGGGGCGCCACGCCCACAGCCTTGATCTGGTGCGCGTTTTCAGCCGCTATCCTGGCCCTGGCCTTGATTGATTGGGACACCACCTTCCTGCCTGACGACATCACCCTGCCTTTGCTATGGGGTGGGCTGATTGCGGCGGCATTGCAATTGACATCAATTCCCTTGTCTGCGACCGTATGGGGCGCAGTTGCGGGTTATCTCTCGCTGTGGCTCATTTATTGGGCGTTCAAGCTGCTAACGCGCAAGGAAGGCATGGGTTATGGTGATTTCAAACTGTTTGCCGCGCTAGGTGCCTGGTTTGGATGGCAGGCGCTGGTGCCGATTATTTTGATGGCTTCAGTGATTGGCGCGGTGGTTGGCATTGCCATGAAATACAGCAGCGGGCTGCGCGAGGGCGGGTACGTTCCTTTTGGCCCTTTTCTGGCTGGCGCAGGATTGACAGCCATGATTATTGGGCCGCAGTCTATTTTGCACTTTATCGGGCTCTAGTCGATGGTTGCGACTTTGCGCCTGGGGCTAACCGGTGGCATTGGCAGCGGCAAGAGCACGGTCGCTACTCTGTTTGGCCAGCAGGGTGCCGCCATCATTGATGCTGACGCCATCTCCCGCAGCGTGACGGCCACTGGTGGACTTGCTATCGTGCCCATCGCCACAGAATTTGGCTCTGAATTCATTAATTCAGAGGGTGCCGTGGACCGCGACAGGATGCGGGTTCTGGTCTATGCTGATGCCCACGCCCGCAAGCGGCTTGAAGCCATTGTTCACCCGTTGATCGGGCGGGAAATTGAGCGGCAAACTGAAGCAGCCATCCACGCGGGCCACGCTTGTATCGTTTTTGACGTGCCCCTGCTGGTAGAGTCCAAGCACTGGCGTCAAAACGTTCACCGGGTGCTGGTTGTAGACTGTCCGCCAGATGTTCAAATTGAACGCGTTGTGTTCCGCAGTGGCCTGGCGAGAAATGCAATCAAAAAAATTATCGCGTCACAGGCACCGCGCGCAATCCGCCTGCGTGCGGCTGATGCCGTGATTTTCAATGACCAGCTCACCCTTGATCAATTGGCCGCGCAAGTAACCGAGATGGCAGAACAATTCTCGCTATCATCCCGGTAGCATGTGGCCCACTGGAATAATCAACGTGATCCTTTACGAATATCCCTTCAACGAACGAATCCGGACTTATCTGCGGCTTGAGCATTTGTTCAAAAGGCTGCGTGAACTGGTCTCGCGAGATGACGCGCTTGACCACCATTACGCGCTTGCCACCATCTTTGAAGTCATGGACGTGGGCGCTCGTGCCGATCTCAAGTCCGACGTGTTGAAGGACTTGGAGAAGCAAAAGCATATCCTCAATGCCTACCGTGGCAATCCGGCCATATCTGAGGGCGCTCTGGATGAGGTCATTGTTCAGCTTGACCAGCGATTTGTCGCGTTGAACAGCTTGCCCGGAAAAGCCGGTCAGGCCTTGACCGAAAACGACTGGCTCATGAGCATTCGCAGCCGTGTGGGCATTCCGGGTGGAACCTGTGAATTTGACTTGCCCGCCTACTACGCCTGGCAGCATAAGGCCAGCGCGGTGCGGCGCGATGATCTGGAACGCTGGGCCTCAAGGTTTGCACCACTTGCCGATTCCATACAGATGTTGCTCAAGCTGTTGCGGGACTCAGGTGCGCCGCAAAAAGTTATTGCCAATGGAGGGCAGTTTCAGCAAAACTTACCCCAAGGCCGTACTTTTCAGCTTTTGCGTCTTGCCTTGGACCAAAAGCTTGGCCTGATTCCTGAAATCAGCGGCAACCGGCTGATGGTGTCAATTCGGCTCATGCGCCACGAAAGCGATGATCGCCTTCATGC
>JANMVO010000473.1:0-3844 GCA_031392805.1 Rhodoferax sp.
CCTGTACGCACTCGACCCAGCGCACCGGGCCAAACGCCTGCCGGTACAAGGCGTCGCGAACGCGCTCGGCGTCGACTTCGATGGCGACGTCAATGTTGTTGAGCAGCGCCATGCGCGGCGCGGCAAATTCAACCGATTCGAGTTTTTCCTTGAGCTTCTCAGCGGCGGGCTGCATCAGACTGGAATGAAACGGTGCCGACACGGCCAGCAACAGTGCGCGTTTTGCGCCATGGGCCTTGAGGATTTCACAGGCTTTGTCAACCGCTGCCTTGCTGCCTGCAATCACGGTTTGCGCCGGGTCGTTGAAGTTGACGGCTGCCACGATTTCTGCCTCATTTTCAGCACTCAAAACACGCGTAGCCCTCGTCGCCTCTTCACATACTGCTATTACCTTAATAGCATCCATGCCCAGAATCGCAGCCATGGCACCGACACCCACCGGCACCGCCGCCTGCATCGCCTGCGCGCGAAACCGCACCAGCGGCGTGGCTTGCGCCAAGGTCAACATGCCGGCGGCCACCATCGCAGAATACTCGCCCAGCGAATGGCCGGCCACGGCAGCGGGCTCGATGCCGGTCTCGTCCATCCACACGCGGTAGGCCGCCACTGCCGCGACCAGCATCACGGGCTGGGTGTTGGTGGTCAACGCCAACGCCTCCTTGGGGCCTTCCCTGATCAGCTTGGCCAGGTCTTCACCCAGTGCATCAGAAGCTTCCTTGAGCGTCTCAATGACGGCGGGATGATCGCCCCACGCGTCCAGCATGCCCACAGACTGCGAGCCCTGGCCGGGAAATACAAAAGCGAATGGTTTCATGTCAGTTTGGCGGGAGACAGTGGTCAAAAATGGCCATAGCCCTCGTGTAGATTTCTTAGTTAGCTACATATTAAGTAGCACAGCACCCCAAGTGAAGCCACCACCCACGCCTTCAAGCATCAGCAGTTGGCCGGGTTTGACCTTGCCCGCACGCACCGCCCAGTCCAGCGCCAGGGGGATCGAGGCGGCGGATGTATTGCCATGCTGGTCCACCGTCACAACCACCTTGTCCATCGACAGCTTGAGCTTTCTCGCGGTACTTTGCATGATGCGGATGTTGGCCTGGTGCGGAATCAGCCAGTCAATATCGGCCTCGGTCTTGTCCGCCTTGGCCAAGGTCGCCCGCGCAGCCTTCTCCAGCACGCCCACGGCCAGTTTGAAAACCGCCTGGCCGTCCATTTTCAGCAACGGGTCGCCCAATATGTGCCCACCCGACACATGCCCCGGCACGCACAAAATGCCCACGTGCTTGCCGTCGGCATGCAGGTCGCTGGCCAAAATGCCCGGTGTGCTTGACGCTTCCAGCACCACGGCGCCTGCGCCATCGCCAAACAGCACGCAGGTGGTGCGGTCGGTGAAATCAAGAATGCGCGAAAACACTTCGGAGCCAATCACCAGCGCCTTGTTGGCGGCACCGGTCTGGATCATTGAATCGGCAATGCTCAGTGCATAAACGAATCCACTGCACACGGCCTGCACGTCAAACGCGGCACCGCCATTGGCACCCAGCTTGTTTTGCAAAATGCAGGCCGTGGACGGAAACACCATGTCGGGCGTGGACGTGGCGACGATGATCAGGTCTATCTCTTTGGCCCGTACACCTGCGGCCTGCAAGGCGTTTTTGGCGGCCTCCAAAGCAAGGTCGCTGGCGCAAACATCGGGTGCCGCAAAATGCCGGGCTCGGATGCCGGTGCGCTCCACGATCCATTCATCGGAGGTCTCAACGCCTTTTGCGGCCAACTCAGCGACCAAGTCGGCATTGGTCAAGCGACGCGGTGGCAAATAGCTGCCGGTGCCAGTGATGCGGGAATAGCGTCTCATTCGGTATATTTGGCGAAAACGGGTGCCGGCTGGACGGACGACGGAACGGTTGACTGAACCAACAACTGAACAGGCGCGGGCACTGGATGTTGAACAAATGACAATGCGCTCGCCAGCAGCGGTGCGGCATGCTGAATTCGGGCCTGCACACGATTCAATAAATTATTTCTCGCGGCATCGTACGCGCGGCTGAGTGCGTACTCAAAGGCCAATGCATCAGCCGATCCATGACTCTTGAAAACCAGACCGCGCAGCCCAAGCAGCGCACCACCATTGTACCGCCGGTGATCCATTTTATTTTTGAGGGCTGATATGACGGGATAGGCACAAATAGCAGCTACTTTAGTGAAAAAGCTACGGGAAAACTCCTGTTTCAAAAATTCGACAATCATGGATGCGACGCCTTCGCTGGCCTTGAGTGCGACATTGCCCACGAATCCATCACACACGACGATTTCCACTGTACCTTTGAAGATATCGTTTCCCTCAACATTTCCGTAAAAATTCAAGTCTTGCGCGTTGGATGCAGATCGAAGCAGTTCACCCGCTTTTTTAATGACTTCGTTACCTTTAATGGCTTCTTCACCAATATTGAGCAGGCCCACCGAGGGGTTGTCGTTACCGCTCAAAACCGACACCAGCGCTGACCCCATCACGGCAAACTGCAGCAAATGGTCGGCAGTGCAATCGACATTGGCACCCATGTCCAGCACGGTCGTGCCAGTGCCTTTGGCGTTCGGGATTTGCGCGGCAATGGCGGGACGATCAATGCCGTCCATGGTTTTCAACACATAGCGGGAAATCGCCATCAGCGCTGCCGTATTGCCAGCAGACACTGCGGCTTGCGCCGCACCTTCTTTAACCTGGTTGATTGCCACACGCATGGAGGAGTCTTTTTTGCGTCGCAGCGCCACCTCCAGCGGATCGTCCATACCCACCACCTCGCTGGCGGCAATGATTCTGGCGCGCGGATGGGAAAAACCTGCCAGACGCTCAGGCAAGCCAACCAGCAGCAAGTTGGCATCCGGGCAACGCTCAAGGAAGTTGCGGCAGGCAACCAGCGTAACGCCAGGCCCGTGGTCGCCCCCCATGCAGTCGACAGCGATGGTCGTCACGACACACCTGCGCGCGATAAAAAAGGCGGGATTGAAAAAATGCGCATCAAAGTAAGCCTGAATGCCGCCATTTAATATGAAAGCCTTTAACGCCAAAGCCTGTAGAGCCAAAACCCGTAAAGAAAAAACCCGAAGCTACCAATAAGATAGCGCCGGGCCTTGGCATGGTGACGTTAGTCGCTGACTGGATTCGCCGACTTTAGCGATGGGTTCGATCAGTCTTCCGACTTGGTCTTTAGCACTTTGCGACCACGGTAAAACCCGGTGGGGCTGATGTGGTGACGCAGATGAACCTCACCCGTGGTGGACTCTACGGCAATACCGGGCACAACCAGCGCATTGTGCGAGCGGTGCATGCCGCGCTTGGAAGGTGATTTTTTGTTCTGTTGGACGGCCATGATCCGCTCCTAGTGGGGTGTGTCGCAACTCGCCAACACGTGGTGGATAGAAATTCTCCGGATGGACTCCGCGCGAAGCCTTAAATTATAGCCCACACCAGGCGTTTATTCTGATTTTGGTCCCTGGAGCTTGGCAAGAACCGAAAAAGGATTGGCTTTTCCCGCCGACTTCAGCTCGAAATCAGCATCTGCTGCGCTCAATTTAAGCTGGGTTGGGCACACATCATGGCGCGGAATTAGCGGCAAAGCCATCAGCAATTCATCCTCAATCAACGCGGCCAGGTTGAATTCCCGGCTAAAAACAAGAACATCTTCCTCGGCATTTTCATCCTGCGCCAAGGCAATTTCCTCTGTCGCAACAAAGCGAAATGACTGGTGCACACCCAGCGCCACATCAAGCGGACCCATGCAGCGCTGACACACCAGGGGCAAACAGGTGCGGGCACTCACATGCAGCCAGACCTGATCTTCCCCGG
>JANMVO010000502.1:0-1606 GCA_031392805.1 Rhodoferax sp.
TGCAGCTTGGGTTGGGGGCCGCATCGCTGACCAAGTACTGCCACAAGGTGCTGCGCATGAAAACCTGCGCGATTGAGCTAAACCCTCAGGTGGCGCTGGCGTGCCGGGGCTGGTTCAAGCTGGCCCAGGATAACTCGCGCATGCAGGTGATTTTGGCTGATGCGTCGGTGGAAATCCAGAACCCGGCCTGGTGGGGCACGGTAGACGCCCTGCAGGTGGATTTGTATGACCATGAAGCCGCCGCACCGGTGCTCGACAGCGAGGCGTTTTATGCCGATTGCCGCCGTGTGCTGACAGATGACGGCTGTATGACGGTGAACCTGTTTGGCCGCGCCTCCAGCTACTCGCGCAGTGTGGACAAAATGGCTGCCGCCTTTGGGCGTGGCGCGATCTGGGCTTTCAAGGCCACCCGCGCTGGCAACACGGTGGTGCTGGCGCAGCGCACGGCGTCGCGCCCGAAGCGCGCAGCGCTTGCTGCAAACGCCGAAATCATCCAGACTCGGTGGGGTCTGCCCGCTGCCCAGTGGGTGCGTGTCATGAAACCTCTTGTCAAATGAGCAGTGCACTGAAAACAAAACCGTCCGGCCTCCACAATCAAGCCGGTGCCCACCCCGCAGCCCACGCCGCGCCCCATGTCGGTCCGGTGGACTGGCGCCGCCTGGTGCAGTGGCTGAAGACCGACGGCGTCATCTCGGATGCAGAGGCGCAGCGCACCACCGCGCGCTGTGCCCAGGCCGAAAGCGCACAGCACCCGCTGGTGCGCCTGGCCAGTGTGTCGATGTGCCGCGCCAGCGACAACAAGCCGCTGGACATCGAGATGCTGGCCCAGTGGCTGGCCACCCGTGCGGGTTTGGGCTACCTGCGCATTGACCCCCTTAAAGTCGACGTGGGCAAGGTGGCCGACACCATGAGCGCCGCCTATGCCGAGCGCCACAAAATTTTGCCGGTGCAAGTGACGCCCACAGAACTTGTGGTGGCGACTGCCGAGCCTTTCATCACCGACTGGGTGGCCGAGGTCGAGCGCCAGGCCCGGCGCAGTGTGCGCCGCGTGGTGGCCAGCCCGCAGGAAATTCACAAATTCACGGTCGAGTTTTTTGCCCTGGCCAAGTCAGTGCGCTCGGCCATGAAAGCCGGCGGCAACAGTGGCGGTGCCAGTTTCGAGCAATTGGTTGAACTGGGCAAAACCAACAAGCAGCTCGACGCCAATGACCAGGGTGTGGTGCAGGTGGTGGACTGGCTGTGGCAGTACGCGTTTGACCAGCGCGCCAGCGACATTCACCTGGAGCCGCGCCGCGAGCAGGGCGTGATCCGCTTTCGCATTGACGGCGTGCTGCACCCGGTGTATCAGATGCCGATGGGCGTGCTCAACGCCATGACCGCGCGCATCAAGCTCCTCGGCCGCATGGACGTGGTGGAAAAACGCCGCCCGCAGGATGGCCGCATCAAGACCCGCAACCCGCGTGGTGACGAGATCGAGATGCGCATCTCGACCTTGCCCACCGCCTTTGGCGAAAAGATGGTGATGCGGATTTTCGACCCCGACAATGCCGTCAAAGACCTGGACGCCCTGGGCTTTTCGCCGCACGACGCGCAGCGCTGGGAGGCG
>JANMVO010000668.1:0-1748 GCA_031392805.1 Rhodoferax sp.
GACAGTTTTTGCCGGATTTGCAGGCCCATAGCCCCGCTATGGGTCAAAAAGACGGTGAAAAATGGACCGCTGCGGTCGATTTGCAGCCGACGCTCCCTAAGTCCGACAGGCTCCTAGGCACACCCGAAGTTCTTGAAGCGTTCACTGAACGCAATTTCGTGGCAGCCATTTGCCGCCTGAACCCGCTGAAGAGTGGTTCAGTCCTGGTCTGGCCCAGCATGCGGCGGAATTGACGCACGCACAGGTCAATATTCTGCTCAGTGCCCTGGCGGCCCTGAACCCGGCAACAGAAAACAATCCGATGAAAGTGATGCCATGAACAGCAGTGATTACGACAAGGGAATGGTTAATCGCCGCCGCGTGCTGGGTGACGCTTGGGTGGATAAATCCAGAGCCGGAAGCAACGCGTTCAATGAAGAATTTCAGGACCTGATCACGCGCTATGCATGGAACGAAGTCTGGGGCCGGCCCGCCTTTGGCGACAAGACGCGGCGATTGATGGTGCTGTCAACCATGATCGCGCTCAAGGCCTACGAAGAATTTGCCCTGCACGTTCGCGCCGGTCTTGATGGTGCGCCCGAGTCACGGCTCACCCCGGAAGACATCAAGGAAGTGATTTTGCAGGCGGCCATCTACTGCGGTGTGCCCGCTGCCAACCATGCGTTTTCAGTGGCGGGAAATATTTTGCGTGAAAAAGGCCTGCTGCCTGCAAAAGCCTGAAGTTGCCATTCGACCTGAACACTGGAGAAACACTGATGACATTAACGACACGAACGACACCCATGACAAAAACAACCCATCTGCATTGGATAAAAGAAGGGCAGGGGCCGGTGGTGGTGTTAAGCCACGCGCTGGGCTGCGACATCAGTATGTGGGACGAAGTCGCCGCCTTGCTGAAGCCGCGCTACACCGTGCTGCGTTATGACCACCGCGGTCACGGGCTGTCGGAAGCGCCACCGGGGCCCTACACCATGGCCATGCTGGCGGATGATGCAGCGCGCCTGATCAGCGAACAAACGAGCGGCCCGGTGCATTTTGTTGGCTTGAGCATGGGCGGCATGACGGCGCAGGCCCTTGCCGCGAATTACCCGCAGCTCGTCAAAAGCATCGTCGTCGCCAACGCGGCCTGCTGGTATGACGAGGCGGCGCGTGCGATGTGGAACGCGCGCGTGAATACCGTGCAGGCGCAGGGGGTTGCCGCGATTGCCGACGGCGCCATGCAGCGCTGGTTTACACCGGAGTTCTCGGCTGACCTGGCCGGCGGCGGCGCAGCCCGCGTGGCAGCCTTGCGCCAGCAGCTGGAAAAAACCGATGCAGCCGCCTACGCCGCCAGTTGCGCGGCGATTGCGGCCATCGACTTTCGCGTCAGCAACAGCCGAATTCAATGCCCGGCGCTGGTGATTGGTGGCACGCGTGATGAAGCCTCTCCGGTGGCGCTGTCTGAGGCCATCGTCGGCAGCATTACCGGCGCCCAGTTGCGTACGATGCCCGCCGCGCACCTCAGTGCCGTGGAGCAACCCGAGGCGTTTGCCCAGCTGCTCGAAAGCTTTTTTGAGAGCGTGCGCTAGTGTGCAACACCACACTAGACCCGTCTTCATACGTCACCCAACGGCATAAGCACAAAAACTGAAAGACATTTCTCATGAAGACAGTCCTGGTCCTCAACGGTCCCAACCTCAATTTGCTGGGTACGCGCGAACCCGCCGTGTACGGCTCGCAAACCCTGGCCGATGTCGAAGCGCTGTGCG
>JANMVO010000523.1:0-13858 GCA_031392805.1 Rhodoferax sp.
AAAAAGCCAGCCGCCAAGAAAGCAGCCAAGAAGCCGGCTGCGAAGAAAGCCGCGAAAGCACCCGCTGCCAAGGCAGCGCCTGCTCCCGCTGCCCCTGCGGCTCAGACTACCCTGAACCCGCAGGCCGCCTGGCCGTTTCCAACGGCCACCAAGCCTTAGCCGGCTGGCGGTACGCTCCCGTAGCCCGATGCCGCAAGGTATCGGGCTTTTTATTTGCTACAAGTAATGAAGCAGTAAATCGTATATGACGGGGCTAAATCCCTATTGCCTTCAAATCGACAGTGTAATTTTGCGGCCCACGCCGGGCACTCTTGAGCGATCCCAATGGGTCGCCCAAATGGACTCAACGCGCCAGCGGCCAGCCACGCTCAGGCCCAAATATCAGGGCACGGTGAAAGGCATCGCCGCAGCCCGGGGAAAGCACGACGGCAGCCGCTTTAAACCGCGCGACAGGGGTCTTTTACTCATCAATCAAGACTTCAAAGTCCTCGGCGCCAACCTCCAAATCAGCACTCGGACACGACGAGAAAGCGTGGCAGTTGCCGGTCTGGATCAAAAACGAAGGGGATGTCAGCTGCGAGGCCTGCTCAGGCTGCGGACATCGCGATGCGCCAGGGCGGCAGCTTCCATTTGACCCATGTCTATCTCCTGTTCACAACACAGTGCAGGCTTGTTCAAAGGTCAGCCGTGGGTTGCGGTTGAACAGCGTGCTGTCATCGCGGTAACCCAGGTTGATCAGGAAATTGGCCTGGTACCGGCCATCGGCAAAGAATTCGGCATTGACCTTGGCAAGATCGACGCCACTCATGGGGCCGCAGTCCAGCCCCACTGCGCGCGCAGCGATCATGAAATAAGCACCGCCCAGCGTGCCGTTACGCGTGGCGGTTGCCTGTGCCAGAGGGACGTTGCCTTCAAACATTTCCTTGGCACCGGGCCCATGCCAGACCTGGGGCATGTGCTCGAAAAACTGGGTGTCGGTTGCAACAATCACGGTCACCGGGGCAAGCTTGGTCTTCTCCAGATTGCCGGGGCTCAAGGCGGGCAACAGGCGCGCCCTGGAAACTTCAGAGTACAGGAACACATAGCGTGTCGGCTGCGTATTCATTGATGTAGCGCCCATTTTTGCTATGTCATACACCTCGCGCAAAAGCGCTGTGGGGACGGCCTTGTCGGTGAATCCATTGGCAGTTCGGGCCTTGAAAAATAATTGATCAAGTGCCGGGGGGTCAATTTTGCTCATAATGGCGGTCTTTCGTGTATTTCAATTGTTGTTTTTGTCAATAGTCAACTTGATGACGCGCAATGCGCAAGCCTTAAATGTTGGTACGTACGCGCTGATCCTCCGGGTAGGTGGCATAGGGTTCCATGCCTGGTGCGGCTCAAACTCAGAATACAGCCCCACATCACAGGCGTAATCTTCATGGCCGTGGTCCAGGCCCATCTCCCGATACATCATGCCCGCTATTTTCCTGCGAATCCCGACGAATCCCGATTGGCCCCGCCGCCCGTCTGAAAGCTGACATCATCGGGTGTGAGTTTGCGGGCAAAGGGGGCGCCAGGTGCGCAGTAACGTCTAAGTTTTGGGGGATGGTCGTGGTTCTGCATTGAAGTGCCAGCCTGAATATTTAACCGTAACTTTTAAATTCCCATCTAAATCACTTGAAGCCATTGTCCTGATGGGTTGTATAGATATTAAGTTACCTGCCTCAGACCCCCTTAAATTCAAGCTTGAAAGCCCGTAAAAAAACATCCAAATCATGCATCAAAAGGTGAATTCTCTGTTTTTTTTGATACCACCTGAGGCAGGTAACTAATCAGGATCATTGCGCATTGTATGAAGAGGCAGAGTACTTGATTGCTAACTTAATTGATAGTATGCAGGCATGACCTCGCTTGAACTCACGCTTTTGTACCTGCTGGCTGCGGTGCTGGGTGTGGTGGCGTGCCGTTCACTCAAGCTGCCGCCGATGCTGGGATACCTTGTGGTAGGCGTGGTGATCGGCCCCAATGCGCTGGCGCTGGCGCAAAGCTCGGAAGGCGTTCGTCACCTGGGTGAGTTTGGCGTGGTGTTCCTGATGTTTGTGATCGGGCTGGAGTTCAATCTGCCCAAGCTGCGCGCCATGCGCAGGCATGTTTTTGGGTTAGGGCTTTGTCAAGTGGTGCTCACAATCCTGGGGGCCACGTTTGCGTCGCTGAGCCTGGCTGCGCTGGCACCGAAACTATGGGGCATGAGTTGGCAAACCGCATTGGCACTGTCCAGCGCGCTGGCCATGAGCAGCACTGCGATTGTGGTCAAGCTGATGTCCGAGCGGCTGGAGATGGCGTCCGAGCATGGCAAGCGGGTCATGGGAATTTTGCTGTTCCAGGATTTGGCGGTGGTGCCGCTGCTGGTTTTGATACCGGCACTGGGCGCGTCGGGCGAGCAGCTTTTTGAAGCCCTGGCCGTTGCCGCCGTCAAGGCGACCGTGCTGATCACCGTGCTGCTGGTGGGCGGCCAGTGGGTGATGCGCTGGTGGCTCACCCTGGTGGCTCGGCGCAAAAGCGAAGAGCTGTTTGTACTGAACCTGCTGCTGGTCACGCTGGGGCTGGCATGGATGACCGAGCGCGCAGGCCTGAGTCTGGCGCTGGGTGCCTTCATCGCCGGCATGTTGATCTCGGAGACGGAGTACAAGCACCAGGTGGAGACTGACATCCGCCCGTTCCACGACGTGCTGCTGGGCCTGTTTTTCATCAGCATCGGCATGATGCTGGATTGGCGTCTGGTGCTGGAGCGCTGGCCGCTGGTCTTGATGCTCCTGACGCTACCCGTTGTATTCAAAGCCGCGCTGGTAGCCCTGCTCGCACGTGGCCTGGGGGCCACGGCGGCTGTCTCGCTGCGCACCGGGCTTTACCTGGCTCAAGCCGGGGAGTTTGGATTTGTGCTGCTCACCATGGCACAAGAAAGCAAATTGGTCCCGCCTGCATTGCTCAACCCAATATTGGCCAGCATGGTGCTGTCGATGCTGGCCACGCCCTTCATCATCATGTACACCAACCGCATTGTGATGAAGCTGGTCAGCAGTGAGTGGCTGCAGCAGTCACTGCAAATGACCACGATTGCCCGCAAGTCCATCAACGCAAATAAGCACGTGATTATTTGCGGCTATGGCCGTTGCGGCCAGAATTTGGCCCGCATGCTGGATGGAGAAGGCATTCCCTACATGGCGCTTGACCTCGATCCGGATCGGGTGCGCCAGGCCGCTGCGGCAGGTGACTCCGTGGTGTTTGGTGACGCTGCACGTTTGCAGGCCCTGATGGCGGCAGGTCTGGCCCGCGCCAGCGCCGTGGTCATCACCTACCTGGAAGTGCCCGGTGCCATGAAAGTGTTGGCCAACATCCGTGCGCATGCACCCCAGGTGCCGGTGATTGTTCGCACACAGGACGACCATGATCTGGAAGCCCTGCAAAGAGCCGGGGCAACCGAAGTCGTTCCTGAAGCGATTGAAGGCTCGCTGATGCTGGCCAGCCACGCGCTGGCTTTGGTGGGCGTGCCCATGCGCCGGGTGATCCGCATCGTGCAGGACCAGCGTGATGCACGATATAGCCTGCTGCGCGGCTACTTTCACGGTGCCGACGACGACTCTGTGGATGAACTGCACCACGAACGCCTGTCTACGTTCAACATGCCGCTGGGTGCCAAGGCAGTCGGAAAATCGCTGGGCCAATTCGCGCTGCATACTTTAAGTGTGCGCGTCGTCAGCCTGCGGCGCAGCGGCGGCAAAGTCGTTGAGCCGGCAGACCATGTTCTGTTGGAGAGCGGCGATACACTGGTGCTGTCGGGTAAAGCCGAGACACTTGCCATTGCCGAACAGAAACTTCTCAAAGGCTCATGAAGGCCCACCAACCCATGCCAAACTTCAGTGTCACCCAGTACCTTCGGGACAACATCCGTACCGTGCCGGACTGGCCCGCGCCGGGTGTGCAGTTTCGTGACATCACACCGCTATTGCAAAACGCCAGGGTATTTCGCGTGCTGATCGACGCCTTTGTGCACCGCTACATGGAGGCTGCCATGCGCCCCGATGTGGTGGCAGGACTGGACGCTCGTGGCTTTATTCTTGGCGCTGTGGTGGCCTACGAGCTCAACGTCGGCTTTGTGCCCATTCGCAAGAAAGGCAAACTTCCTTTCACCACGGTGGAGGAAACCTATGAGTTGGAGTACGGCAGCGCTACGGTTGAACTGCATACCGACGCCGTCAAGGCGGGAGACCGCGTGTTGCTGATTGATGACCTCATCGCTACCGGTGGCACCATGATGGCCGGAAAAAAATTGCTGGAAAAACTGGGCGCGGTGGTAATGGAAGGCGCTGCTATTGTTGATTTACCCGAGCTGGGCGGTTCAGAAAAACTCAAAGCGAGTGGTTTACCATTGTTCACGCTGGTTGATTTTTCGGGGCATTGAGCACCGGCGCGTCAAATACCTGACGCCGCAAATTGACGCGGTTGATTCAATTCAATTCTCCATACTGGGTACTGCTTAGCGGTGATATCTTCTCTTGGTAATCAGCCAACTCCGTATTCTCAAACTCTGGCGGGGGCACAGGATTTCGCCGTTGCGATTTCACAATTTCGCCAGACGCCACCAAAAGCGTTGCCGGTGCTGCGGTGGCAAGCGCGTTCTTGAACGCTATGACCTCATCCGCCTGAAGCGGCTCGTAGCGAGGTGTGGCACCCGAAACAGAGACTGCGGCCGCCAGCCCTGCCGTTGGCTTATGGGCATGGCGCGCGGTCAGCGGCGCGGGTCGCGACACCGCAGCGCCAGAACCGGGCCTTGCCGCCGTCAGGCCCACCGTGATTTTGGCATTCACTCGCCAATAGACGGCCGTTACCAATATTTCGTGGCGCGATTTGGCGCTCTGGGCAATCACAGACTCAATTTCTGCCAGCCGGTCAGGCTCACCTGCAGCCTGGTTCGACAGGTCCATCATGATCAAATACTGCCTGCCATGCGGATCCAGCGAAAGAACCTTGTATTTATAACTTGCCGACAGTATGCCCACGCGGGTCATGGCATCACGTACCACGCCATAGAGTTGTTCGCGACGCTCAATCCGCTCGGTCTTGCGAGTGTCTGATGCGTCGTGTGGCAACGGTGCCAACCTGCCTTTCAATCGGTTGGCTGACATGGGCGGCTTGGACATCCCATGCGCATCAAAACCAGAATTCTGAACTGATTGAATTGACTGGGCAGATGTTTTTTTGGAAAACCAGCTATATAGAGACATCCGCTTCTTCCCTTAAACTAGATCGCCGCAGGCGACCGATTCTCGCAACACAAACTGAAGTGTAAACCCCCGCCCGCTGCCAAGTTGCGAATTTCAATAGCGCACCAGCCTCGGGCAACCTGACGCTTCAGGTCACCGTGATGCGTTTGCGCCGGTCTAACATGCGCGTGGAGACAATTGCACCCAGTGCCATGGCCAACGCCAGCGCGACGCGTGGCAGCTTTTGTGACAGGTCAACGAAACGGGTGTGCGTAAGGTTCCAGAGCTTGCAATCGCCAACGGCTTGAACGGTGGCATTGCGAGGCATGTGGGCAAAGAACCCGCCTTCACCCACCACCGAACCCGCATTCAAGATTGCCAGGTGCACGCTCCCCGACTCATCTTCGTAATGGACACTCAAGCTGCCGGACTCCAGAAAATAAAGCGTTTGGTCAAGCGAGCCCTGTGCGATCAGCATTTGGCTTTGGGCCAATGAAAACGGCTGCAAGAAATGGGCCATTGCCTCCCACTGCGGGGGTGTCATGATCTTGCCCAGTGAGTCCTCCACTGAATTATGCGTGATCGCCTCGACCAGGCCTTTGATGCTCGGGGTGTTTGGCTTGCCGGACGGCGAGAATATTGCATTCATGATTTGCGTACCTTACCCTCATTTTTTGTCGCGCGCAACATAAGTTTGCGGCAGATGGCGCTGGATTGCATCAGGCTATTTTGCAGTCTATTTTCCAATACAAAAGCTGGAAAAAATTGCCCCCAGCAGATCATCCGACGTGTAGGCGCCGGTAATTTCATTGAGGGCGTTCTGGGCCAGACGCAGTTCTTCGGCCAACAAATCCAGCGGCGGGCTGCGATGGTGCAAACAGGCGGTCGCCCGCGCCAAATGACCATCAACCTGAAGCAGCGCCTGAACATGCCGCGCGCGTGCGATGTAGGCACCTTCCGAACCAGCCTGCCAACCGGCAATGTCCAGCAAGCAGGCCCGCAAGGCTTTCAGCCCCTCACCCGTTTTAGCCGACAGCCGGATTGAAAAGCCTGTTGAAGCGACATTGCCAGGACCTGATGCTGCTGCGGCGACATCCGACTTGTTCCAGACATCGACAACGCGCACATTCTTCGAGAGTTTTTTAACCAACGCCCTTGATATTGCTGCATCAGCAGCTACGTAATCTATAGTTGTTGCACGCGTCAAATCGTGCATAAATAAAACCGCGTCAGCCGTACTGATCTCGTCCCAAGCCCGCGCAATGCCGATTTTCTCTACCTCGTCATCGCTGTCACGGAGCCCTGCCGTGTCAATCACGTGCACCGGCACGCCCTCAATCTGTATAGTTTCCTGCACTTTGTCGCGTGTCGTTCCGGCAACGGGCGTGACGATCGCCAGCTCAGCCCCTGCAAGTGCATTGAGCAACGAGGACTTGCCCGCATTGGGCTGGCCGGCAATCACCACCTTGATGCCTTCTCGCAGCAATGCACCCTGCCTGGCGCGTTGCATCACCGCCAATAACGTCTGTTTCAACGCCAATAGCTGCCCATCTGCATCGGCCTTGCGCAGGAAGTCTATGTCTTCCTCCGGGAAATCCAGCGTGGCCTCAACCAGCATCCGCAGATGAATCAAGGCGTCACGCAACGCGTGGATCTCCCTGGAAAAATCACCCGAGAGAGACCGGCTGGCACTGCGGGCGGCAGCTTCCGTGCTGGCATCAATCAAATCGGCAACAGCCTCAGCCTGTGCCAAATCGATTTTGTCATTCAGGAATGCGCGCTGGGTGAATTCGCCGGGTTGCGCAACACGCATACCGACAAGCCAAGGCGCGCCCGTGACCGGGTTGATGGCCAGGGCGGCTTCGATACAGCGGGCCAACAGCAATTGCAACACCACTGGCCCACCGTGGGCTTGCAGTTCCAGCACATCTTCGCCGGTATAGGAGTTTGGTGTCGGAAAATGGATCGCAAGCCCCTGGTCAATCACGCTTCCGTCAACGGCTCTAAATGCCAGAAAAGTGGCTTCACGTGGCTTTAGATGGCGGCCACAAATGGCGGCAATGATCGGTGCAACAGACGCGCCAGAGACCCGCACCACCCCGACCGCGCCACGCCCCGGCGCGGTGGCAATTGCTGTGATCGGGTCGTTTTGACACCCCAGCATAGGAAATATGGCGTCTAGCCCTTGTTAACTATAGCTTTATAGCTACTATATAAATAGTAAATTGAGCTTTAGCCGAATTTGGGCAAGTTGAACTGTGGTGGCACACCCATGCGGGTGTTGATGATCCACTGCTGTGCAATTGACAAGATGTTGTTGGTAATCCAATACAGCACCAGGCCAGCCGGGAAAAAGAAGAACATCACCGAAAATGCCAATGGCATGAACCACATCAGCTTGGCCTGCATAGGATCGGGCGGCGCAGGGTTCAGCGCGGTTTGCAGCATGGTGGTGGCTGTCATCACCAATGGCAGGATGAAGTAGGGGTCGGGCGATGACAAGTCATGAATCCACAGGGTCCAAGGCGCGTTGCGCATCTCCACGCTGGACAGAAGCACCCAATACAGGGCAATGAACACCGGAATCTGGACCATGATAGGGAAGCAGCCGCCCATCGGGTTGACCTTTTCTTCGCGGTAAATCCGCATCATTTCCTGTTGCATCTGCTGCGGGTTGTCCTTCAGGCGCTCTCGCATTTCGGTCACCTTGGGGTTGACGGCCTTCATCTTCGCCATGCTGGCATAGGCTTTGGCGTTGAGCCAGTAAAAAGCAATTTTCAGCAGAACAACCAGCGCCACAATCGACCAGCCCCAATTACCGATGAAACTGTGCAACTTGTCGAGCAGCCAGTACAGTGGTTTGGCAAGAATGGTCAACCAGCCATAGTCCTTTACCAGCTCCAGGCCAGGGGCCAATGCTTCGAGCACTTTCTCTGCCTGCGGGCCGGCAAAGAACCGGGCGTCTACCGACTTGGTGGTGCCGGGCGCAATGTTGTCCATCGGCGTGATCATGCCAACAGAGTACAAATTGGTGTCTACCTTGCGCATGAACAAATCGCGTTTGATGCCATCTCCAAGCATCCATGCGCTGGCAAAGTAGTGCTGCACCATGGCAACGTACCCATTTTCAGACTGCTTTTCAATATCAACCTTGTTCTTCTCAATGTCGCTGAACTCCACTTTTTGGTATTTCTTGGCGTCGGTATAAACCGCCGGCCCAGTGAAAGTGGAGTAAAACGATGACTCTCCGGATGGCTTGTTGCCGTCTCGCACTAGCTGCAAATAGAGTTGCGGCGACACCGTCGTTGCGCCGTTGTTTATAACTTCATGCCGGACCGTCATGGCGTAGGATGCGCGCGCCAGGCTGTAGGTTTTGACCAGTTTGACGCCGCCTTGCTCGGGCGACTCAAATTTGACGACAAGCACGCTGCTGCCTTCTTTCAGCGTGCGCTCGCCCGGCATGACCGTCATGATGGCTTTGTGTGTCGGAAACGGGCCTCCCGTTGCGCCTGCGATCAACCCCGTCTGCGCAACGTAAGTTCGATCTTTGCTCTCGTCAAGCAAGACAAAATTCCGGGCCTTGTCAGCCATGTCGATTTGCTTGACAAACTCGGTCTGGACGAGTGATCCCCCCTCAGTATCAAACGTGAGTTTCAGCACGTCGGTGAGCACCACCAGGCGTTCACGCGCAGCAGGCGCTGTTGCGGGGGCTGCACCAGCGGGAACCTGTGCCGTGACAGCAATCGCACTGGTAGCGGGCGCTGCACTGGTGAAAGGCACGCTGCTGGCCGTGGCAGCCGGGGCCGTCGGGGCCGTGACCGTCATCGCTGTTTTTGCGGGGCTTGGAAAAAACGTGGCCTTGTGACCGGAATACACCTGCCACTGGTCCCACAACAGAACCATGGAAAAGCCAAAGATCACCCACAAAATGGTGCGCCGGATATCGTTCATGAGAGGGTCTTGTGAGAGAAAGGGGAAAGCAGCCGTGTGAACAGCCGGAAGGTTTCAAGAGGTACGGGATCATGCCCACCCTCGCACCAGGGGTGGCAACGGGCCAAGCGGTTCAAAGTCAGATAACTACCGGCCGCAGCACCGTGTTGCCCAAGCGCCTGGATCGAATAAACCGAGCAGCTGGGCTCAAATCGGCAGGCCGAACCCAGCCATGGGCTGAGCAACTGCCGGTAGCCCTTAACCATCATGATCAGTGTCGTCTTGATCATGATGACGTGAGAGGTGCTTGCGACAGCCTGGATGCCTGCACTGGTTGAGTTATTTGCGGCAAAGCGATAGCTGCTTTGGCAAATAGCTGGTTCAACTCCGCGCGGACTGCAGCATTGAGCGCTTTCGACGCTGCGCTTGGGTATGTCGCCCTGTCAAAACCAGCACGCAAGCGCACCACATGTGCCGCTGGCGCAAACTCAATCTCCCGCAAGAAACTCAGGTTGAAGATTTGTCGCTTGATCGCGTTGCGAGTGACTGCCCGTTTGGCCCATCGCTTGGGCACCATGGCACCCATCCACACGGCATGGATGGGGAAGGGAACCTTGGGCTGAATTGATGCTGGCAAAAGTTTGCCTTGCACAGCAACGACCGTGTTCAGCGCGGCACGATGCAAAGCGAAGTGGGCCGTGCGTGCAATGGTGTTACCCGCCAACACCGCCTGAAACTGGGTTCGGGTTTTCAGTCGCTGCACTATTTGGCGGCGCCAGCGCTGCGCTTGTGCGAATAAAGTCAGTACGGCGCTAAAGCTTAAACAGCCAGACGCTTGCGGCCTTTGGCGCGGCGTGCGTTGATCACGGCACGGCCTCCTCGGGTTTTCATGCGGATCAGAAAACCATGGGTGCGCGCGCGGCGAATTTTGGAAGGTTGGTAAGTACGTTTCATTTTGAAATCTCTTTGGTCGAATTCACGTTAGCCTTCGATTATCGCAAATTTATCCAATTGCGGCAACACCTTACGTCGCCCGCGATGCTTCATGCTGAATATGCAGCTTTACGTCGAATAACAGCCTCTGCGGCCTTGTGGATAAATCCTTGATAAATTACAATTCCTGGTGCCTCAAATTAAAACTATCCACAGACACTGGCAAGAATAATGGCAGAGGGACAAAACAGCAGCCGTGCGGGCGCAATGGAACCGGGCACCGGTCAAAGTCTGTGGCAAGCCTGCATGGATCAGCTAGCGCAAGAATTGCCCGAGCAGCAATTCAACACTTGGATCAAGCCCCTGTCTGCCCAGGTGTTGGATGACCTTTCCAAAGTCACTATCTTTGTTGCCAACCGGTTCAAGCTGGACTGGGTACGCGCCCAATACAGCGGCAGGATTGCCGCACTTCTCGAAAAAATTTACGGCCAGACAATTCTTGTTGAGTTAGCGCTTGCTCCTCGTGAAGTGGTTGTCAGATCTTATTCATCGCCTCGCGGCGTTGAGTCAATACCGATTGACGAACCCGCTGAATTAGGCGAAGAAAGAAATCACAGCGGACCCAAAAACCGACTCAACACGGGCTTGACATTTGATACCCTGATTGAGGGCACGGCCAACCGCATGGCGCGCGCAGCGGCGATGCATGTATCCACCACGCCGGGGCACTTGTACAACCCTCTTTTCATTTACGGCGGTGTCGGTCTGGGTAAGACCCACCTGATGCATGCGGTTGGCAACAAGCTGCTGGTGGACAAGCCCTTAAGCAAAGTTCTCTACATCCATGCTGAGCAGTTTGTCTCGGATGTGGTTAAAGCTTACCAACGCAAAACGTTTGACGAATTCAAGGACCGCTATCACTCGCTCGATTTACTCCTGATCGATGATGTGCAGTTCTTTGCCAATAAAGAACGCACCCAGGAAGAGTTTTTCAACGCGTTTGAGGCCTTGCTGGCCAAAAAATCACACATTGTGATGACCAGCGATACCTACCCGAAAGGTCTGGCCGACATTCACGAGCGGCTGGTTTCGCGTTTTGATTCGGGTTTGACGGTTGCCATCGAGCCACCAGAGCTTGAAATGCGGGTTGCCATTTTGATCAACAAGGCACGCGTTGAGGGCACGGAAATGCCTGAAGAAGTTGCCTTTTTTGTGGCCAAGAACGTGCGCTCCAACGTGCGCGAGCTGGAGGGTGCCCTGCGCAAGATTTTGGCGTATTCACGTTTCAACCAGAAAGAAATCTCGATTCAACTGGCCCGAGAAGCCCTGCGCGACCTGTTGTCCATCCAGAACCGCCAGATTTCCGTTGAAAACATCCAAAAGACGGTGGCGGACTATTACAAGATCAAAGTCGCGGACATGTATTCCAAGAAGCGGCCTGCCAGCATTGCACGCCCGCGCCAGATTGCGATGTATCTGGCGAAAGAGCTGACGCAAAAGAGCCTGCCCGAGATTGGGGAGCTGTTTGGTGGACGCGACCACACCACGGTACTGCATGCGGTGCGCAAGATAGGCGGCGAGCGCCAGCAAATGACCGAATTGAATCAGCAACTCCATGTGCTTGAACAGACGCTCAAAGGCTGAATATAGCTAAAAAATCAGGCAAAAAATGATCAAACCAGCACTTGGCAAAACCCTGGGGATAGTATCCATGAAAGCGCGCAGTTATCCACAGGCCAGTGCAAATTTCAAAAGTTGTTCATATTTCATGAACACTTCGAAAGCATGGCTGTGCACAGCATTCAACGGCAGCCAAGTGCTTGATAATAATAGGGAAAATGCTGCTGTCCACAGATTTGCACTGCCCTTATCTACTACTGCTAATTTAAATTAAAGAAATTAAAGAAGAGGTTGACATGATCGTTCTGAAGGCAACACAAGACAAAGTGCTATCGGTTTTGCAATCGGTATCGGGCATTGTTGAGCGTCGGCACACTTTGCCAATTCTTGCCAATGTGCTGATTCGCAAGACCGGAACATCGCTCCAGCTGACCACGAGTGATCTTGAAATCCAGATTCGCACCACCGCCGAGCTGGATGGCGATACCGGCAATTTCACCACCACCATTGGCGCGCGCAAACTGATCGATATTTTGCGCACCATGCCGGTCGACCAGACCGTGTCGCTGGAGTCCAGCCAGAGCAAGGTCATCCTCAAAGGCGGCAAGAGCAAGTTCACATTGCAGACCATGCCGGCCGAAGACTTTCCGCTGGTGCAGGAATCTGCCAACTTTGGCCCGGTCTTCAGCGTGCCGCAAAAAACACTGAAAGACTTGCTGAACCAGGTCTCCTTTGCGATGGCGGTGCATGACATCCGCTACTACCTCAACGGCATTTTGTTTGTGGCTGAGGGCAAGCAGTTGAGTCTGGTCGCCACCGATGGCCACCGCCTGGCCTTTGCATCTGCCACGCTCGACGTGGAAGTCCCCAAGCAGGAGGTCATTCTGCCGCGCAAGACCGTGCTCGAGCTGCAGCGCCTGCTCAAGGACGAGGACACGCCCATCGAGATGCGCTTTGCCGGTAACCAGGCGCGCTTCAATTTCTCGGGCCTGGAGTTCGTCACCAAGCTGGTCGAGGGCAAGTTCCCCGACTACAACCGGGTGATCCCGAAGAACCACAAGAACAGCGTGATCCTGGGCCGCGTGGCGCTGCTGGCCAGCCTGCAGCGCGCGGCCATCTTGACCAGCGAGAAGTTCAAGGGCGTGCGCGTCAACATCGAGCCCGGCCTGCTGCGCATCGCCAGCAGCAATGCCGAGCAGGAAGAGGCCAAGGAAGAGCTGGAGATCGACTACAGCGGTGACGAGATCGAGGTCGGCTTCAACGTCACCTACCTGATGGACGCGCTGTCCAACATCAGCCAGGACATGGTCAAGATTGAGCTGCAGGACGGCAATGCCAGTGCCTTGATCACTGTCCCAGAACAGACTGGTTTCAAGTACGTCGTGATGCCGATGCGGATATAGGCCCACCCCCGCAGCGGCTTCGCCGCTCCCCCTCAAGGGGGCAACGCCAGCGGCCGGGCGAAGCCCGATCTGCGGCGTTTGCTTGATACACCGTTGCGCACCTGCGAAGTAGACGAAGATGACCGAACCCACCTCCCCGCAAGCCCCGAAGAACGCAGCCACCAGTGGGGTGACCCAGCGCGATGTGCCCACCGCCGAGGGCACCGCAGCGTCCACCGGCGCTGAGGCCTCGGCCGCCTATGGCGAGGGCAGCATCCAGATCCTGGAAGGCCTGGAGGCCGTGCGCAAGCGCCCGGGCATGTACATCGGCGACACGTCCGACGGCACCGGCCTGCACCACCTGGTGTTCGAGGTGGTCGACAACTCGATCGACGAGGCGTTGGCCGGCCATTGCGACGACATCATCGTCACCATCCACAGCGACAACAGCATCAGCGTCATCGACAACGGC
Organism: Rhodoferax sp.; assembly: GCA_031392805.1. Classification (GTDB taxonomy): domain Bacteria; phylum Pseudomonadota; class Gammaproteobacteria; order Burkholderiales; family Burkholderiaceae_C; genus JANYCG01. Next base: position 13,581 of record JANMVO010000523.1, read on the forward strand.
CGCGGCATCCCCACCGGCGTGAAGATGGACGACAAGCACGAGCCCAAGCGCAGTGCGGCCGAGATCGCGCTCACTGAGCTGCACGCCGGCGGCAAGTTCAACCAGAACAGCTACAAGGTCTCGGGCGGCCTGCACGGGGTGGGCGTCAGCTGTGTCAACGGCCTCAGCAAATGGCTGCGCCTGACGGTGCGGCGCGACGGCAAGGCCCACTTCATGGAGTTTGCCCAGGGCATCCCGCAGGACGGTCTGCTCGAGCAGCGCGATGGCTTCGAGGTGCG
>JANMVO010000583.1:0-5944 GCA_031392805.1 Rhodoferax sp.
GAAGTGCTGTAGCCCTTGCCGGGGGCGAGTCATGCATGAGTACATGCACGACTCCAGGGGGCCTGCGGCGCCCTGGCAGGGGCCTATCAATTCAAGGAATGCCAAAACCCAAGAAAGGCAAAACAACCGAAAACGCAGCTCTCGGTTGAGGTCTGGAAATAGCCTAAATCAATGCAACGCTGTACGGACAGGCAGGACATCCGGCAGGCCACCCGCAATGCCGAAGTCTTTGTCAGGGAGCAACTGAGTAACCCCTGGTGTTCCGTCATGGTCCGGGCTCTAAGGATTCGTAAATAAATAAAGGTATCAATTATCAGGATATGGTGCTATTCTTTGTGCAGCATGAAAAATCAGCCTGAGTTGAAGCAAAAGTTTAGTTCCGTGTGGCCGCTTTTAGATGAGCGAACGCGGCGCCTTGTGGCCGCCAATGAGGCCGCGATTTTGGGTTTTGGAGGAATTTCCATGGTGCATCGCGCGTGCGGGTTGTCGCGAAGATCCATTGCAAAAGGAATCCGGGAAATTCAAGAAGGAGCAGTGCCATTGTCGGGACGCATCCGGCGCGCTGGGGCAGGACGGAAATCCATCATGGCTTGCGATCCGCTTCTTGTGCCAGCTTTGGAAGCGTTGATTGATTGCCAAACGCGAGGCGATCCACAGTCTGCGCTACGATGGATTTGCAAAAGCACGCGGGCAATTGCCAGGCAGCTAAGCAAGAAAAAGCACCCCGTCAGCCATACGAAGGTTGCCCAGATTCTTCACAATCTCAACTACAGCCTGCAGGGCAATCGCAAGACCGAGGAAGGCGCAGACCACCCTGACCGAGATGCGCAGTTTCGGCACATCAACACAGCGGCAAAGAAGTCCCTGGCGCAAGGCCTTCCGGTGATATCAGTGGACACAAAGAAGAAGGAGCTTATCGGCAATGACGCCAATGCCGGCCAGCAATGGCTTGCCGCCAAGCAGCCGAACCAGGTTCAAGGTCACGACTTCCCCGGCCCGCAAGTTCCTCGCGCCTATCCATATGGGATCTATGATCTCGCTCGCAACTCTGGATTTGTCAATGTCGGGACTGACCATGACACTGGAGAATTTGCGGTGGCAGGCATTCGAGGTTGATGGCACCATGATGAAAGGCAGGTTCAATGCTGGTAATTATCGAAATAGCTATTATTTAAATAGCTACTAACGTAATAACAACGAGGGCTAGAGCCCTATTTACCTCTTAAAACGTCAACCGCGACCGACAAAAGGCATGTTCGTAGCCATGACCGTGTGAAACAGCACGTTGGCCGACAGCGGCAGGTTCGCCATGTACAGCACCGACTGGCCGACGATGGCTACGTCCATCAAGGGTTCGATGGCGATCTCGCCATTGGCCTGCACGATGCCAGTGGCCATGCGCTGCGCCATTTCAGTGGCCGCGTTGCCGATGTCAATTTGCCCGACGGCAATGTCGTACCTGCGGCCATCAAGCGAGGCCGCTTTGGTCAGGCCTTGAACCGCGTGTTTGGAGGACGTGTAAGCGATGGAGTTGGGGCGCGGCGTGGTGGCAGAAATCGAGCCGTTGTTGATGATGCGCCCGCCACGCGGTGTCTGCGCCTTCATCACCCGAAACGCCTGCTGGATGCACAGAAAAACACCGGTAAAGTTGATGTCCACCACGTTTTTCCATTGCTCAAATGTCAGGTCTTCCAGCGGGATGCTGGGTGCGCCGACGCCGGCATTGTTGAACAGCACATCAACGCGGCCAAACCGGGCGATGGTGGCGTCAAACAGCGCTTTGACTGACACGGGGTCTGCCACGTCGGTCGGCACTGCCAATGCGCGGTCTGCTGCGCCGCTGAGCGCAATCACCTCGGCGAGCGGCTCGGTACGACGCCCTGCCAGCACCACGCGGTAACCGTCGGCAAGCAGCGCCAGCGCTGCTGCTTTGCCAACGCCGGTGCCGGCACCGGTAACGATTGCAATTTTTGAAGTGTCAGTCATGTTTGTTCGTTTCCTGTAAAAAAAATTAATATCCATCGGTATCGGATTGGGTCAGAACCGGTCAAAACCCATCAGGTCCGGCGTCGTGATTTGTGACCCCGGTCCTTGTCTTTATCCTTGTTTTTGGATGCTGATTTCACCGATTGCCCAGCAGATATTGGCGCCCGCGCCAATGGCTCGGAGATTTTTCGCGCAGTACGTTTCCTGGAGGCTTTCAAGGGCACGCCATCAAACGGCAAGCTGTCGACTGCGCCACGCGCGGCACCATCACGCGTAAAGCCTTCACGTCCACCTTCACGCCCAACGTCCCGTACAGCGCCTTTGTCCTTCAAGGCCCCTTTAAGCAACTCTTCGCCTTCGCGCACCAACCGGAAGTCAATTCTGCGGCCATCCAGATCAACCCGGCTCACCTGTACCCGCACGCGCGAGCCAATGGCATAGCGAATGCCGGTGCGCTCACCCCGCAACTCCTGGCGCGCCTCATCAAAGCGGAAATACTCGCCGCCCAGCTCGGTGATGTGAACCAGGCCTTCGACGTACATGGCGTCCAGTGTCACGAAAATGCCAAAGCTGGTGGCCGCAGTCACCATGCCGCCGTATTCTTCACCCAAGTGCTCGCGCATGTACTTGCATTTGAGCCAGGCTTCGACGTCGCGGCTGGCCTCGTCAGCGCGGCGCTCGTTGGCGCTGCAATGCAGGCCGGCCGCTTGCCAGGCCTGGTTCTCCAGGCTGATTTTTTTTGGTTTTTGCCCAGGTTCAGCAACCTTCGATGCCAGACCTTTTTCCAGTCGGCGCGAGAGCTTGGCATGGGCTTCCCCCGGCATTGGCAGCACCGGCAGCTGGTACTTTTGTTTGGCCAGAATCGCCTTGATGACCCGGTGCACCAGCAGGTCAGGGTAACGCCGGATCGGGCTGGTGAAATGGGTGTAAGCCTCAAACGCCAAACCGAAGTGGCCGGCGTTGATGGGCGTGTAGATGGCTTGCGACATTGACCGCAGCAGCATGGCGTGAATCTGCTGCGCATCGGGCCGGTCTTTGGTGGCGTTGGCGATGGCCTGGAACTCGCCGGGGCTGGGGTCATCGCTGATGCTCATGCCGACGCCGGTGGCTTTGAGGTAGCCCCGCAGTGTTTCCTGCTTTTCAGGCGTTGGGCCTTCGTGCACGCGGTAAAGGCCGGGGTGTCTGCTTTGCAGAATGAAGTCGGCGCTGCACACATTGGCCGCCAGCATGGCTTCTTCAATCAGCTTGTGGGCGTCGTTGCGGGTGCGCGGAATGATCTTTTCGATGCGGCCATTTTCATCACAGATGATTTGGGTTTCAACCGTCTCGAAATCCACTGCGCCGCGCTTGTTGCGCGAGGTCAGCAAGGCGCGGTAGACGTCGTGCAGGTTGATCAAGTCAGGCACGCGGTCTTTGCGTTTGCCAGCCTCTGCGCCCTTGGTATTGGCCAGAATCGCGGCCACTTCGGTATAGGTGAAGCGCGCATGGCTGTACATCACAGCCGGATAAAACTGGTAGGCTGACACGTCGCCGTCAGAGGTGACGAACATGTCGCACACCATGCACAGGCGCTCCACCTCGGGATTGAGGGAACACAGGCCGTTGGACAGCTTTTCCGGCAACATGGGAATCACGCGGCGCGGAAAATACACGCTGGTGGCGCGGTCGTACGCGTCCACGTCAATGGCACTGCCGGTGTCGACGTAATGGCTGACATCGGCGATGGCGACCAACAGACGCCAGCCTTTTGCAGCCGACTTGCCGCGGCCCTGTGTAGCGGGTTCGCAGTACACCGCATCGTCAAAATCACGCGCGTCTTCGCCGTCAATGGTGACGAGCGGAACGTCGGTGAGGTCAACACGGTGTTTTTTGTCTATGGGCAGCACTTTGTCGGGCAAGGTGCGGGCCAGCGCAATGCAGGCATCCGAGAACTCATGCGGCACGCTGTATTTGCGCACGGCAATTTCAATCTCCATGCCGGGGTCGTCAATCTCGCCCAGCACTTCCTTGACGCGGCCGACCGGCTGGCCAAACAGCGCGGGCGGCTCGACCAGTTCGACCACCACCACCTGGCCGGGCTTGGCGGCACCCGTGGCACCTTTGGGGATCAACACATCCTGGCCGTAGCGCTTGTCTTCGGGCGCGACCAGCCAGACGCCGCTTTCCTGTAGCAGGCGGCCAATAATGGGCTGCGGCGGCCGCTCCATGATTTCAACCACACGGCCTTCGGGTCGGCCTTTGCGGTCATTGCGCACGATGCGCGCCTTGACGCGATCCTTGTGCAGCACGGCACGCATTTCATTGGGCGGCAGATAAATATCAGGGCCACCATCGTCACGGGACACAAACCCATGGCCATCGCGATGGCCCTGAATGGTGCCCTCTACTTCGTCCAGCAAACCGCTGGTTTGGTTCATATTTTTGATACAATCACTTTCTTTCCTGAGATGCCCAGGTGGCGGAATTGGTAGACGCACTAGTTTCAGGTACTAGCGAGTAACTTCGTGGGGGTTCGAGTCCCTTCCTGGGCACCAACCTTACCAATGAAACAGTCCACTTTTTGGACAGTTTCTGGACAGTAGGAGAAATTATCACTCGGGGTCACGCCTCTATTGTGCATTGGGCGAGTGTCACGCCTGCCAAAATTCCCCAACCAATTTTCACCGCCGCCAAAGGTGCTCTGGTGAAGATGGAACTGCTGATTGAAAAGCTTGCGCGAGCCAAAGCAGATGCCCGGCGCGTTGGCTTGCAAGCGGGCATCGACCGCCTTGGCTTTTGATTGAAGCTTGAGCAGGCGGCGCTTCTTGCCAAAGTGGCGTCGGCACGGCAGAGCGTGGCGCTTCATAGAAAACACCACGCCCTTGGCTTTGGCTTTGGCGTTGGCGTGCAGCTTGAGTTGTCCGGCGATGTCCTTTTGCGGCTTGGCGGTGGAACGCATGACGCTTTGGATGCTTCCCTTGAGTTCTTTCTTGCGCAGCTTGAGCAACTCGTGCGTGCCTGAGATCTTTCCTTCGAGTTCCATGCGCAGGACATTGAACTGGCGTGGACTGAGGCCATGCTCGTCGCAAAACGCGAGCTTGAGCATTGAGGCATTCTCGCCCTTGGCGATTTTGCTGTAGAGCGTTCTCTGGAGCCTGCCGTAGAGTTCGCCGAAGGAGTCCAGCCAGCGCTGCTGTTGAGCGTCCAGAGAAAGGCGATCCTGATACGTCTGCTGCACGGCTTGCGTTTCTATTTATGCCGAGGCCGTGATGGGCGTGACGCCCAATGCTTTTGCCGCTTCTCCAATGACCACGTATTTTCTCATTTTGTGTACTTTAAATTAATTATGAATATGTTTCAATCGAATTGTTCGAACCCCCGGCCAGCGCTTTCCCTGGTCAACCTGGACCTTCGGATTCTTCTTTCAATCTCCGGCCTTTTTGCACCATCTCCCAAATCTGCCTTTGATAGCGAGCATTGTGAATTTCTGTAGTCGAATGGTACGCACCCACCGCCTGCCAGGTGTTCCCAAATTTCTCCATCTTTAGTCGCAGCAAGTAGGCCCCCATCATCACATTAGTACACGGGTCCATCAACGTTTGCGAGTTCATGCGCGCGGCTTAGAAGTCCATGCCGGGTATGGGGGCAGTTCTCCATGTGTCAGCCGCCATGCGCGCGGCTTGGGAGAAACATAAGCCAAGTCAAAGACATCATGCAGTTTTTCAACATTTGCATCGCCCGATTTTTTCTGTACTTTGGTAGCTCTCCCTTCAAATATTTGTATCTACCTTTTCTGTACTGGAACCCCCATGACAACTTTGACTACCAAGAGCCCATTCAAACCATGCCTATCCGGTTGACACCCAAGGACACCATGGGTAGTGTTCGGGGATGGTCAGTACTTTCCCGACGACCCTTTTGGATTTTCAGCGGATGTTCCTCAACGAGCGAGCCTGCGGCAATTATTTGGAGCGAGTCC
>JANMVO010000644.1:0-4211 GCA_031392805.1 Rhodoferax sp.
CCACAGCACCACCACGCTCCTGGCGGTTTCCAGCGCATGCTCAATGGCCTGGTCAAACGCCTGGCCGGTGATGATCTTGCGATCCCACCAGACCGACCAGCCCAGCGCAGCCAGCGCGCCCGCCAGCATTTCTGCGCGGGCACGGTCTTCGCTGGCGTAGCTGATGAAGACGTCGGTCACGCGTGTTCCGATGGGCGGTCTTGCGGTCTATTTCGCCCGCATCCGGCTGTTCTTCGGCTGGTGCTCCAGCTCGCACAAACCGGGCGCTTCCATCAGTGGCGGCAGATAAACGCCGAAGCGTCCGCGCAAACCTTTTTTCAGGCCATACCGGCCTTTGACGGGGTTCTGGGGCGAACGGCCGCAGGACTCGACGGTGCCGTCCTTGGCCGGCTTCTGTTCGTCGGCGCCGCGCAGATCCATCCAGTTGCCAAGCGCCTTGCGCATCGCGTGAAGGTCGGGGATGCAGCGCGCGTCGTAGTGCAGAACCGTCTTGCCCACCGTGCAGACGAGGATCGGCAGCCCATCCCTGGTGTCCGTGTGCATGTTGAACCCGGCCGTGCCTAGCGCTGTGGTGAGCGTCCAGGGGTTGTCTTGGGTCCGGTCCAGTGGGGTCATCAGTGGCTCCTTCGGTTGTCAGGATGGTTCAGCCGCAACCGTGCTCTGGCATCGAACGACGCAAGCCGGTCATCGCCTGCACTATAAGCCCGTGGGCCGCGAAAGGGGCTAGAGGCAATTTTTACGGTTTCAAAACCCCGGGCCGCGCAACACGTTACGCGGCAAGGAGCGAGCAGCGCAGGATTCGTCCACTATACAAAATAAGTTATTAATAACATAGCAATCTGTTTTCACTGCCGGGCGATGGGCATTTGCCCACAGCGACGGGTCAGGCTGCTTGGTGTATGAAGAAGCTTGCGCGCTGTGGCATGCGTCGGGTGGGCTGGTGTGAGGGCTCGCCCCTGGTCTTCGTGGCGTGGGTCGCTCCGGGAAGGTTCAGGCTGAACGTCCCTGCAGCAGCGAAGCCACATCATCACGCGTGCCCGCGGCCAGGACCGTCATCTATTGGGCTTTGCCATCAACGTGGTGTGCCAATCGATATTCAGGCCTGGTGATTTTGATCTTGTTGCGATCAGGCAGGCCATGCAGTGTGTCTTTGACCACGCGGGGCTGGATCAGTCTTTTCTTTTGCAGCTTTTGCTTGGTGCGCGGTTTGATGGCTTCATGATCAGGCGTATCCATGACATATCGGTTGCATAAAATAGCGCACTATCTGAGGGACTGAGGGACTGAGGGACTGAGGGACTGTGCGGCTGACGGTGGCCCCAGCTTCACACGACCTGCATGAAAGGCATGAGCACGGTGCCAGCCGGGACTTGATTCAACCATGAAAAGTGGTTCTATCCCTTGAATTCAAGGCGTTGTATGCTATTATATTTGTTAATCATCGATTGTTGTGAACGGGTGTTGCTTGTAGGCTCGAACCAAGCTTTCGGTCAGCCAGTTGAGCATGGGGACTTGACAGGAAACCAATCATTGGGTCCGTCATCCTGCTGTGTCCACGCAGAGCCACACTCAGCCGTTATGGCTCTGTCCACACAAACTGTGAAGGAAATTGACACCATGCAACGCCAGACCGAGCAAGTGCCACCGCCGGGTGAGGCGGAGCCCGATGCCGACGCGCGCGCCTCGCTTTTGGCAGAGGTCGATTTCAAATGGCTGATGACCGGCCACGGCTGCTGGATTGACGCCGCCCGCTTCCATTGCGACCCCTCCTATGCGGCCGACTTGTTGCGCCTGGCCATGGCATCACCCTCTTTTGCCTTGCGCGACTGCGCGGCTTTTTTGCAGGCACAGATCGGTGTGCCTGCGGCCAGCGCAATGCTGCCTGCCGCTGGCTTCCCGGCGTCAGGGCACGGCAGTTTGTAAACAAGCGAGGCTACGCCTTCGCGCCCGCATGACGGCCGCATGCCGTTTGCACTGACGCAATGCATCTTCAAGCGGCAAACTCATAGCCAGACCCCTTGCTCACGGGCAACACGGTAAATGGGCAGATCAAGTCGCCCCGTATTGACCACGATGTCAATTTTTCTTTGCTCCAAGGCAAGGTACAGGTCAGCCGCCAAAAGCATTTCGAACCTGAAGGCCTCAGCAGGCGGCAAATTGGCCTCAATGTAGAGATCAATAGCCCCGCCACGTTTGGCATTGTCTACCCGTGAACCAAACAAACGCGGCCTCACACCGAAGTGACGAAGGCTGGCATCCCGAATGACTTGTTGCTGGCTGGGTGTAAGGCGCATCGTGGCATTTTCGCCGATACCCCTCTTCGTCCTGCATCTCAACGACCGATCACACACTCCCGGCACAACTGCATCGCCAGGCGATGCAAGGCTTGCCAGCCATTGGTGGGCCACTCGGGCTGTTTCAGGCCTTTGACGATGCCATCGACCTGATGCGCCGCCTGCAGCAGGTTGGCCAGCGTGGCATCTGACAGGCGCGGCAAGACGCGCTCAAACAGGCGCTCTTTGGCGCCCCAGACGCGCTGTTCGCGAAGGGCCATGGGAAGGGGGCGGCCCTGGTTCATCGCGTCTTTGACGCGTTTCAATGCACGAATGTCTTCGCTCAGGGTGTAGTGCACCAGCACTTCGGCCTCGCCTTCGGCCCGCAGGCCATCAAGCATGCGTTGCACCCTGACCGCCTGGCCTGCGAGCACAGCCTCTGACAGCTTGAACACGTCATAGCGCGCGACATTGAGCACGGCGCTTTCGACCTGCGCAAAAGTCAGCACGCCGGGTGTACTTTCGGAGTTGTCGCCACGGCTGCTGCCACCTTCAACTCTGCTTGGGTGCAATAACGCCAGCTTCTGGATTTCCTGGTGCGCCGCGAGCAAATTGCCTTCCACGCGGTCGGCAAAAAACTGCAGGGTGCGCTGGCCTTCTTCCCCGGCAGCCACGCGCTGCCCCTGCGCAGACAGGCGCTGCGCGATCCACTGCGGCAGGACATTGCGTTCCACAGGCTCTACTTGCAGGGTCACGCCCTGGGCGTCGAGCGCCGTGAACCAGCCACCGGTTTTCGTCACCTTGTCCAGGCGCGGCAGCATGACAATCGTCAACGTGGTGTCGTTGCCCCTGGCGGCTTCGGCAAGCTGCTGGATTGCGACACTGCCGTCCTTGCCGGGTTTGCCGGAAGGGATGCGCAGCTCAACGATTTGTTTGTCGGCAAACAGGCTCAAAGACCCGCCCGCCGCCAGCACCTCGCTCCAGTCAAAGTGGGCGCCTGCTGCGGTGTGCGACGTGCGTTCTGTGTACCCTTGGGTACGCGCTGCAGCCCGGATGGCGTCCGCCGCCTCCTGGATTAGAAGCGGTTCGTCGCCATGCAGGGTGTAGAGGCTTCTCAGCCCTTTTTGCAGATGGGTCGAAAGCTGGCTTGCAGCGAGTTGCATGGGTCAGTTAGCCCGCGAAATGTTGGGGACAGAGCTGGCCCATTTCATGTGGCTGCGGTCTGTCCCGCAATGTTTCATAAATCTAGAAATTTAGGAGTATCAAAATGGCAGATCCCATGCGCATTCGCGCCCAAGCCGCTGGTGACAAAACCACTGTCCGCGTATTGATGAGTCACGAGATGGAGTCCGGTCAGCGTAAAGATGCCGCCGGTAAACTGGTGCCTGCGTGGCACATCAACGAAGTGACCGCCTCGCACAACGGCAAGGCGGTGATGACGGCGGAGTGGGGCCCAGCGGTTTCCAAAAATCCGTTCCTGCAATTTGTCGTCAAAGGGGCCAAGGTCGGTGACAAAATTGCGGTGACCTGGAAAGACAACAAAGGCGACACTCGCAGCGACGAAGCCACGGTCTCCTGACCCAACTTGAAAGGCGACACCATGGCAATGAAAAAAACGTGGATTTTGATGCTGCTGGCGGGCTTAAGCACCGCATCAACTTTTGCGCAAAAAAGCGCGTCTCAATCCATCGACGAATACCGAGCCATGTTGGCCGACGGCAACCCGGCCGAGCTGTTCGAGGCCAAGGGTGAAGACCTCTGGAAGCAAAAGCGTGGCCCCAAAAATGCCTCGCTGGAGCAGTGCGATCTGGGCAAGGGTGCGGGCGTGTTCAAAGGCGTGTTTGTCGAGCTGCCACGTTTCTTTGCCGATGTGGGCAAGATGCAAGACTTGGAGTCGCGCCTCTTGACTTGCATGGAAACCCTGCAAGGCCTGAATGC
>JANMVO010000672.1:0-5759 GCA_031392805.1 Rhodoferax sp.
GATGGCAAGATCGAGCCGCAAGACTGGATGCCCGAGGCGTATCGCAAAACCCTGGTGCGCCAGATCAGCCAGCACGCGCACAGCGAAATTGTGGGCATGCAGCCTGAAGGCAACTGGATCAGCCGCGCCCCCAGCCTCAAGCGCAAGGCCATCCTGATTGCCAAGGTGCAAGATGAAGGCGGCCACGGGCTGTACCTGTACAGCGCCGCTGAAACACTCGGCACCAGCCGGGAGCAAATGCTCGACGCCCTGCACACCGGCCGCGCCAAATACAGCAGTATCTTCAACTACCCCACCCTGCTGTGGGCCGATGTGGGCGTGATCGGCTGGCTGGTGGACGGCGCCGCCATCATGAACCAGATTCCGCTCTGCCGCTGCACTTACGGGCCCTATGCCCGCGCCATGATCCGCATCTGCAAGGAAGAAAGCTTTCACCAGCGCCAGGGCTTTGAGAGCCTGCTGGTGCAAATGCAAGGCACACCAGCGCAGCGCGACATGGTGCAGGACGCCGTGAATCGCTGGTGGTGGCCGGTGCTGGCGATGTTTGGCCCACCCGACGCGGACAGCCCCAACACCGCGCAAACCAGCCGCTGGGGCATCAAGCGCATCAGCAATGACGATTTGCGCCAGCGTTTTGTAGACGCCACCGTACCCCAGGCCAAGGTGCTGGGCGTGACGCTTCCCGACCCTGATTTGAAGTGGAACGAAGCCAGCCAGCGCCACGACTATGGCGCGATTGACTGGGACGATTTTTGGGCGGTGGTGAAAGGCGATGGCCCCTGCAACAAGGAGCGCCTGGCGAACCGGGTTAATGCGCACACCAATGGCCAGTGGGTGCGGGACGCGGCGCAGGCGTATGCGGCCAAGCAGCGGGCGCGCGCGCAGGGCGCCCTGAGGCAGGCAGCATGAGTACGGACGCAGGCATTGACTCGCCCTCCCCTGACCAGGGGAGGGATGGGGAGGTGTCGAGCGTCAATCCCGCCCAAAAGGCGATCAGGCGCGAAGCGCCCGAGTGGCCGCTGTGGGAGGTGTTTGTGCGCTCCAAACAAGGCCTGGAGCACAAGCACAGCGGCAGCCTGCACGCGGTTGATTCAACGCAGGCCTTGCAAATGGCGCGTGATGTCTACACCCGCCGCCAGGAAGGCGTGAGCATCTGGGTGGTGCCATCCAGCGCCATCACCGCCAGCGCGCCTGATGACAAGGCCGAGTTTTTTGACCCGGCGGGTGACAAGATCTACCGCCATCCCACCTTTTATCAAATTCCCGACGAAGTGGGGCATATGTGATGGTGGCCTTCAACTGTGCCAGCTCTGCTGACCTTGCCAAACCGGTCGTCCCTGCCAACTCTGCGCACGTCGACTACCTGCTGCATCTGGCCGACAACGCGCTGGCGCTTGGCCAGCGCAATGCCGAGTGGTGTGGTCACGGGCCCGTACTGGAAGAGGATATTGCCATGGCCAACATCAGCGTTGACCTGATTGGTCAGGCGCGCCTGCTCTACCAGCACGTCGCGATTCTCAAGGCAGACGGAGCCAGTGAAGACACGCTCGCCTACTTTCGCGATGCCCATGAATTTCGCAATTACACCCTGCTTGAATTGCCCCACGGGCTGGCTGGCGGCGAGCGCGACTACGCCGTCACCATTGTGCGAAATTTTCTGTACAGCGCATTGATGCTGCTGTTGTGGGACGCACTTCAAAAATCAGGCGACATGCAGCTCGCGGCAATCGCCGAACGCGCAGTCAAAGAGACGCGCTACCATCTGCGCCACAGCCGCGACTGGCTGTTACGGCTGGGCGATGGCACGCCGCAATCACACGCCAGAATGCAAGCCGCGTGGAATCATTTAATGCCTTATGCCCTTGAATTCTGGACCGAGTATGCTATTGAAAACGAAGTATCAGTGCAACGCATTGGCGTGCCAACCGCCAGCTTGCGCGCCGCGTGGCAGGACCTGATTGGCGGCGCTGCGAAGGAAGCCACACTCTCGCTGCCGGCCTTGAAAGGCAACATCCCACAGGGCAAACATGGCGTTCATTCGCCGCACCTCAGCCACCTGCTGGACGAAATGCAAAGTCTGGCACGCCAACATCCTGGCGCTGCGTGGTAAGCCAGGTGCAGGGCGGGATTGAGGCCAGGCCATGAATTACATCTTGGGCAAGACCGTGGATTCCACCGTTCATTCCACCCTGCGCCATGCCACAAACACCGCGGGGCACCCTGGGCAGCACGCGGCGCAGCGCCCGAGTCTGGCCGACATTGAAGACATTCTGGCGGGGGTGCCTGACCCTGAAATTCCCGTAGTCAGCATCCGCGAACTCGGCATCCTGCGCGATGTCCGGCTCACTGAACAAGGCGTAGATGTGGTCATCACGCCCACCTACAGCGGCTGCCCGGCGATGGAGCAGATCAAGGACGACGTTGTCGCCGCGCTGGCCCGGCACCAGATCAAGGCCACCGTCACCCTGCAACTGGCACCCGCGTGGACCACCCAGTGGATCACGGCCGCGGCCCGCGACAAGCTGCGTGCCTACGGCATAGCGCCGCCCCACGCGGCAGAGCACAGCGAGGTGACTGCCAAGGTGATCCGTTTTACTCCTAAATCAGGAGCTAACTATGTATACTCCACAAGGGCTATAGGCCAATTTTATGCCCTAAACGCCATGGATGCAGTCAATTGTCCCCAATGTGGCTCCGCCAACACCACTGAGACCTCGCACTTCGGCTCCACCGCCTGCAAGGCGCTCTACAAATGTCTGGACTGCCTGGAGCCGTTTGACTATTTCAAGCCGTACTGAATCCGGTTGCACCTGAGGACGCAAGCCCCTCACCCAAGCCCCGCCCGCCCACTGCGGGAGCCGCACGTCCACAGCCCACGCCCATCAACCATGTCCACACCGCATTTTCATAAACTCGCTGTCAAACGAGTCTCGCCCGAGGCGGCTGGTGCACTGGCCATCACGCTGGCGGTGCCCCCTGATTTGCGCGATGCGTTTGCCTTCAAACCGGGGCAGTTTTTGACTCTGCGGGCGGCTATCAAAGGCGAATCGGTGCGACGCTCGTACTCAATTTGCAGCAGCCTGCAACAGTTTGCAAAAGACCACGAAATTGAGGTCGGCGTCAAGCCCTTGGCAGGTGGCGTGTTCTCCAACTGGGCCGTAAAACTGCAGGCAGGTGACGCGCTGGACGTCATGCCGCCTGAAGGCCGGTTCTGCCCCTCGCCGCTGCACCCCCCATCGACTCACCGCGTCGCCTTCGCAGCGGGCTCGGGCATCACCCCGGTCTTGAGCATCATTGCCAGCACGCTGCAGGCCGAGTCCGGCTCCCGCTTCACGCTGGTGTACGCCAACCAGCGCATCAACACCATCATGTTCAGCGAGGCCCTGCAAGACCTCAAGGACACCTACCCGGCCCGCCTCACGCTGATTCACGTGCTGTCCCGCCAGGCGCAGGACGTGGCGCTGCTGGGCGGCCGGCTTGATGCGGCCAAGGTGGCTGAATTGCTCAAGGTGTTGCTGCCCGTGCAGCACATGGACGAGGCCTTTGTCTGCGGCCCGGAGGGCATGATTGACGCCACCGAGCAAGCCCTGCTGTGCGCCGGCCTGCCCAAAGACCGCATCCATACCGAGCGATTTTTCTCAGCTGATTCTGCTGGCCTCTTGAATCCAAATACTACAAAAATGGTAGCTACTTATTACCTAGAGACAAGGGATGCAGCACTAAAAGACACTAATTTCTCGCTACAAGTGGTGCTGGACGGCAAAACCCACACCCTGGCCATGGGCGCGCAGGACAAGGTGCTTGACGTGGCGCTGGCCGCTGGTCTGGATTTGCCCTACGCCTGCCGGGGCGGTGTGTGCTGCACCTGCCGCGCACGCCTGCTGCATGGCCGGGTCAAGATGGCCAAAAACTTCACGCTGGAGCAGTGGGAGATCGACAGGGGTTTTGTGCTGACCTGCCAGGCCCGGCCGCTGACGGCTGAGGTCACCGTCAGCTTTGATGAGCGCTAAGGCCACGATTTGCAACATGAACCGGCCCATTGCGGCGTTGCTCCTCGCTTGTGTGGCGCGCCAAACAGCGCTCAGAGCGCCTTGCACTGCATCCCGCCAGCGCACCCAAAAACGGCATTTGGTTATTTCTGCCTCCCTAACAAGGGCACCCAGGACAGGCCAAGTGCCGCACCACCCGCCGCGCAACCGACAGGCTCGACCGCTGAAGCGCTTTAGCGGCTGCGTCCTACAGCGCACGGCCAGAATTTGTGTGCCAATGCAGCATGAATGAAGCGCATTTACTGACAGGCGCACGACCAACCCATGCCAGGCCTGGAGGCCCTGATGCGCCCGTTCCCAGACCGACATCGACCCCTATGCCGACGCAGTTCCCCCAGCGAGGTGCGCCAGAGACACCAGAGGCACCAGACGTTACGCCTGAGCACCCGCCTGCCGATGCGCCCAGCGACATGCAAAGTGTCGCGCTGGTCGTGCTGGCGGTGTTTGCCTCGCTGTTCGTACTCCAATGGGCCAAAGTCGTCCTGATCCCCCTGATGCTGGGTGTGCTGGCCAGCTATGCGCTGTCGCCGCTGGTCAACTGGATGGAGCAGAAGCGCGTGCCGCGCTGGCTGGGTTCTGGGGTGCTGCTGCTGGCCATTGTGGGCGCGGCGGGATCGGCCGCCAACTCGCTCAGCGACGAGGCCGTCAAGCTCATGGAGTCGCTGCCGATGGCGGCACAAAAATTCAGGCAGACCATCAAAACGCGGGATGGCGCATCCCCCAACGCGCTGGAAACCGTGCAAAAAGCTGCTGCGCAAATCGAACAGGCAGCGCTGGACAGTACCGTAGCCAGTGTGCCAGTCGCTGCGTCGGCCAATAGTTCTGCCGCAGGTGCCAGCCGTGGTGCCATGCGGGTTGTGGTGGAGCCATCGCGCTTCAATGTCAAGGACTATTTGTGGACTGGCACGCTGGGCGTGGTCGCTTTCCTGGGTCAGGCCACCGTTGTGATTTTTCTCACCTACTTCCTGATGCTCTCGGGCGATACGTTTCGCCGCAAGCTCATCAAGCTGGCCGGTCCCCGCCTGAGCAGCAAGAAGATCACGCTACAGGCATTGCATGAGATCACCGGGCAGATCCAGCGCTACCTGCAGGTGCAGCTGTTCATCAGTACGCTGGTGGGGGTGCTGACCTGGCTGGCCTTGCTGGCCCTCGGGCTTGAAAACCCCGCCGTGTGGGGCGTCGCCGGTGCCGTGCTGAATCTGGTGCCCTATGCGGGCGCAGTGGTGATGGCGGGGGCATCGGCGCTGCTTGGTTTTTTACAGTTTGGCTCGCTCAATATGGCTTTGGCCGTGGGCGGTGCGTCGCTGGCCATCCACTTGGTGGTAGGCAACCTGCTGACGCCCTGGCTTACCAGCCGCACCAGCCGCATCAGCCCGGTGGCGGTGTTTGTGGGGCTGCTGGCCTGGGGCTGGCTGTGGGGGCTGTGGGGCCTGCTGCTGGGTGTGCCGATTTTGATGATCGTCAAGTCCGTCTGTGACCGGGCGGAGGGGTTGAAGCCGATTGGCGAATTTCTGGGGTCTTAGGGAAGCGCGGACTAATTCCTCGAGGCCCGTGATCACTTGGCTTGGGCGGTCTGCAGCGTTGGTTTTTTTGCAAATATTCCCGATAATTGCTGCATAAACCGCCTTGCATTCCATCCCAACCCAAGCGCCACGAAGCCACGACGAACTAATCCGCGCTTGCCTAGTTGCGCGCAAACCCTGTGCCCGG
>JANMVO010000705.1:0-11305 GCA_031392805.1 Rhodoferax sp.
GGGTGTCCCGAAGAGTTCCTCTTCCGAAGGGAAGCCGGAGAAATCCTCCTGGATAGGCGAGCTTTCACAGCGTCGCGTCACCCGCGCAACCTCGTCGATCACGGGCCACTCGACGCTGTGTTCGGGGCTCAGTGTGTTGGCGCTGCCCTGCCAAAACACACCATCGCCGTGCGCCGTCATCGGCTTCGAGTCGGTCGCAAGCGGCATCGAAAAATCCGGTGTAATCAACACGAGCAGCTCAGCCTCCTCGCGCTCAGCCGTGGCGAAATCCTCATCGCGGTCAAGCCCAAGCAGGCTGGAGAGGGTGCTGTTGCTGACGCCGTCCTGGAGCACCAATCTCCATCCGAGCGCCGCTGCCGCGATACGCAGGCCGGCCAGCGCGTGTCCGACATCGTGCTGGCAGTAGCGGAACGCGCGCTCGCCGTACTTCCAGGCTTCGCGCCAATGAACCGACGACAGGCCCACTAGGAAGGAGCCCTCCGGGAAAGGCGCAATCAGCTCGGCCCAGCGCTTCGCGTCGAGCACCGCTCGCCGTTCAAGAGCGTGTTCCCTCGGTGCATAGTGGTACACGGCGGCCATCTCACCGATTACGCCGATCTGTTCGATTGCAGGCAGCAAGGCATAGCCCTCGCTCGGATGAAGATTTCCGCTCGACGGATTTGCGCGCAACGGCCATCGGGTCTCGCCGACTTGCTTCCATGCTGTCAGCGAGAGTGCATAGCGGAAAAAGAGCGAGACAGACTCCAGCGACAGTGGCGCCGGCGGCACGGTCGGGCTCGCATAGAGCTGCCAATAGGGCAGTGGGCGGCCCGCTTTGGGCAGCGGGAGAAGAGTCAGATCCGCTCCCGCGTAACGCCGAAACGGATCGGGCTGGGTCGCCCAGTCCATGGTGCCGGGCGCGGCGGCGTAGCGGTGGAAGTGGTGCTTGGTCCGCTCGTGGTAGGCGACGACCCGTTCTTCGGGCGAGACCTCTCCCTCAAGCAGGCCTGCCCGCTCCTGCGCCGCCGGCTCCCCCGACAAGGCTGAAAGACGATGGGATGTCACGGCAGTTTTCGTCATGCCGACTGCGATAACGCGCCTGGTGCGTGCTGTTGGCTGAGGTCCGGGTGGGTGGTCTGCATGGCCAAGTTCCTTGCCTTGTGAGTTCAACGGCGTCAATAAAGCGTAATTGGGGTCACGTAATGGGGGGTCAGATTCCAATTAAAAACCGCTGCGGGTGTGTTTGGCGCAAGTCGCTATTAATTCCGAACGCTATTTATTATATAGCTTACAATTAAGTAAATACGCGGACTATAGGCCATTTTACTATTGACATAAGGTCCCGGTCTGAGGCATGGTCAAAGCGCAAGTCGGGTCCATCATCCGAGCGAATTTGCGCCTGATCAGCCATGCTTTTCTTTTCAATCAAGTTTGATGTTGGAGGCCTTGATGATCTTGCCGAACCGGGCCATGTCCGACTTCATCAGCGCGTCAAATTGCTCCGGTGTGGTGAAGTAGGGATCCATCCCCAGGCTGATCAGTTTTTCCTTGAAGTCGGCCGTGGCCAGGATTTTTTTGAGTTCCAGCGACAGCCTGTCGATGATGGGCTTGGGCGTACCGGCGGGCACCACGACGCCGAACCAGGTGGATCCGTTGAATCCTGGCAGGCCGGCCTCGGTGAAGGTGGGCACCTGTGGCAGCGCCGACAGCCGGGCATCGCCAGAGACAGCCAGCGCCTTGAGCTTGCCACTTTTGATGTGGGGAATGGCGACAATCGGGGTCTGGAAAGACGCTTGCACCTGACCGCCGAGGAGGTCCGCAATGGCCGGTCCGGAGCCCTTGTACGGGACGTGCTGAATTTTGATACCGGTCATGCTGGCGAGAAGTTCTCCGGCCAGGTGCGTGGCCGAGCTGCTGCCCGCTGACGCGTAATTGATCTGCTCAGGTTTGGCTTTGGCCAGCGCCAGGAACTCCTGCAGCGTATTGGCATGCACCGAGGGGCTCAGCATCAGAACCAGCTCGGTGCTGCTGACCGTGGCGACTGTGGCAAAGTCCTTGATGGCGTCAAAAGGTGTTGTGATCAGTTGAGGGATGACCACATGGGCGTTGCTCGTCATCATCAAGGTGTAACCGTCGGGCGCAGATTTGGCCACCAGGTCTGAGGCAATCAGGGTGTTGCCACCGGCGCGGTGGTCTACGATCACCTGGTGGCCCAAGGCTTCGCTGAGTTGGCGGGCGACCAACTGGGCAATCGCGCTGGTACTGCCGCCGGGCGCGTAAGGGACGACCATGCGCACTGGCTTGCTTGGATAAGTCTGCTGGGTCTGCTGGGTCTGCTGGGCGGCGACCGGGCCGAGCAGTGCCACCAGCAAGCCTGTGGCGGCTATTCGCGCAATGAGTGTGGACATTTTCATATTTTCGGCGAGCTCGGACGGCTGTTGGATCCCTGAAAAGGGAAACTCCTGGGCGTGATTGTATACAGCGGTATGCTATCTGTACACTAATGCATTCGGGGCGATTCCCCGCGCAATCAGGAAAAAACATGCAAGAAATCCATGAGCCCGCAACACGGTTAAATGCGCGGGTCTGGCGCAGCCGGACGCTACTGGGCCTGAAGTTCGCCGCCATCGATCTGCGCACAGTTCGGGCCAGGCCCGGCTTTGCAGGCATGCCATCGTGACGCACAACCTCACGCGTGATTTTGTTGAGCTGTTGCTGGACTGGCCAGCCGACAGTGCGGCATTGCAGGTGCGCTGCAAGCTGTTGCTGTTGGATGGCGTGGCCGTTGCGGCGGCTGGCGCTGCCCAGCCCGGCCCCACAATCCTGGCCGACCTGGCGCGGGCCGATGGCGCGGGTGGCGCGGGTGGCCCGGGTGGCCCGGCAACTGTCATTGGACACGGCTTCAGCGCCCCGGTCAGCGTCGCGGCCCGCATCAATGGCATGTCGATGCATGTGCTCGATTTTGAGCCGATGTGGAATCCAGCCAACCATGCCCTGTCGCCGCTATTGCCGGCCCTGCTGGCCCTGGCGCAACAGCGCGAAGGGTGCGTGGGTGGCCTTGTGGGTAGCCCGGGCAGCCCAGCCATCATGCAGGGAAGCGCCGTCCTGCGCGCGCTGGCCAAAGGCATAGAGGCGCAGGGCAGGCTGCGCCTTTCCTCAAACCAGTTCGAACCGGCCCAACTGACCCTGCACCCACCCGGCGTGGTGGGTCCGATTGCCTGCGCGCTGGCCTGCGCCGATCTGCTCGGACTGGATGCGCAGGCGGCCACGATGGCGGTGGGCATTGCCGCGTCACGCTGCGGCGCGCTTCTGGCCAATGTCGGCTCGCACACCAAAGCGCTGCACTGCGGCGATGCGGCCGCGCACGGCCTGGAGGCGGCGCTATTGGCCGAGCGTGGCTTCACCGCCAACGCCGATGTGCTGGCTGGCCCGCGTGGCTGGGGCCATGCGTTCTTCGGCGCAAAGTTCGACGCCAAACCGCTGTTGGCACCGCTTGGCGAGGGGCGCGCGCTGGTGCCTGGCCCGTCCTGGAAACTCTATCCCTCGCAGTTCGGCACGCATTTCGGCATCACCGCTGCACTCGACGCGCGGGCGCGGCTTGGACCGGTCCAGGCCAGCGATATCAGCCGGATAGAACTTCGCACGCCCGCCATGCCCTACATCGACCGGCCCGTGCCCGGCACCGGTTTGGAGGGCAAATTTTCCTGGCAGTACACCGCCACGCTGGCGCTGCTCGATGGCAAGGTGGAGCCAGCGACGTTTACCGACGAACGCCGGCATGCGCCGGATGTTGATGCCTTGCTGAAGCGCTTCGTGCTGATTGCAGACGCGGGCATTCCCGGCACCTTCGATGCGATGCATGTCGTGATCACCGTGCACCTGACCAATGGCAGCGTGGTGAGCGCGCGCTGCGACGCGCCTTTGGGAAGCTGGCGTCAGCCGGTCGGGGACGACTTGATTTTGGCCAAGGCCAGAAGTCTGCTTGAGGCCGCCGTGGGAACCGACAGGATGCTCGCCACGCTGGATGCGGTAGCGCGACCTTTGGCGGCCTTCAGCATTCGAGAACTGCTGGCTGCGCTAAGTTAACTTCACACGCGGCTCGTTCAAGGTTCAAGGTGGCATCGCCCTTCAGGCTCGACCCTCAAGTCCGTCCGGGCCTGCATTCCTGCTTTCAGATCACTGTATACTGCTGGATTCAAAAAAGATCATCATAAGGAAACACATGGCTGACTACGACATCATTGTGGTGGGGGCGGGCAATGCCGCATTGGCAGCAGCGGTCTCGGCCCGGGAAAATGGCGCGCGTGTTCTGGTGCTTGAAAAAGCGCCGAAAAATATGCGCGGTGGCAACACGCACTGGAGTGGCGGGCTGTTCCGGTTTGCCTACGGCGAGCCGCAGAATGTCAAGCCCCTGATTCCTGAAGCCGAGCACCAGCATGAAAATTTCTACGAAGGCATCAAGCCTTATTCGGTCGAGGATTTCCATGAAGATCTGATGCGGGTCACCAACGGTCGAACCGACCCGGTGCTGTCTCGCGTGATTGTCGAAAATTCAAAGGACACCGTGTTCTGGATGGGCGAGGTCGGCGGTATTGAAATGGAGCCTGCCATTTCGGTCGCCGCCGTGCGCAAGGGCAATGGCTTCGTCTGGCTGCGCGGGCTCGTCCTGCGCGCGGTTCACGAAGGCGTTGGGCTGTCAACCTCCTGGTTCAACACCTGTGAAAAAATGGGCATCGAAGTCCGCTACGAGAGCGCCGCCCTGTCTCTGGTTTTAAATGATGGCGGACGCGTCTGTGGCGTCAAGGTCCGCGATGCACTGGGTATCCGCAGCATCAGCGCCGACGCCGTCATTCTGGGCTGTGGCGGCTTTGAGGCCAACGCGCAAATGCGCACCCAGCACATTGGGCCGTTACTCGGAGAAGCCAAAGTTCGCGGGACACCGCATAACCAGGGTGACGGCTTGCGCATGGCACTCGATATCGGCGCCATGCCATGGGGACAGTGGAGCGGTTGCCATGCCACGCCGATCAGTGCGGATTGGGGCGATTTCGCGCCGCGCGAGATGACCGACCGGAGCAATCGCCTCAGCTATCCCTATTCGGTGATGATCAACCGCGCCGGGCGCCGTTTCGTGGACGAAGGCGAAAACACGCAACTGATGACCTACGCCAAGTTTGGCCGCGCGATCCTGGCCCAGCCCGGGTCCAAGGCGTATCAGATATTCGATTCGAGCGTGGTCCATCTTCTGGAGCCCCGCTATTCAACCAGCAAGCCGATCAGCGCCGACTCGCTGCCCGCCTTGATCGACCAGCTTGACATTGACAACAAAGAACAAGCCAAGGCAACCCTGGCACAGTACAACGCAGCGGCGCGCTTGCTGCCGGGTCAGGCAGTGCAACTCAGTGGCTTTGTTGAAAAGAACAACCGTACAGAAACAGACGAAGGCTACGAGTCTTTCAATCTCGCCGATGCTGCTGGTAAAAAGAGCGCCAGTAGCGTCAATAGCGCCAGTAGTGCCAGCGGATCGAGTTCCAGTTCGGTCGATTTCCTGAAGAACTTCGATCCCACACGGCTTGATGGCCTGGCCACCCAGGGGCTCGACCTGAACAAAACCAACTGGGCACTTCCGCTGCTCAAACCCCCTTTCGTTGCCTATAGCGCGACCGGCGGTATCACCTTTACGTTTGGCGGCCTGCGCATCAACGCGCAGGCCGAGGTAATTGGCACGGACTGGCGTCCGATCCCCGGCCTGTATGCCTGCGGCGAAATGGTCGGCGGCCTGTACTACGACAACTACCCGGCCGGCACCGGATTGGTCTCTGGTGCCACCATCGGTCGAATCGCCGGTCGCAGCGCTGCGTTGCGCAAGCCCCTGCTTGATCAACCCTCGCCGGGCCGCGCGGCACCGAACGGCGCGACATCAAGCGGTGAAGTTTCGAGCGCCGCCCTGATGCCGCAGCACGACAGCGCGCCCACGGCCGGCCGGCTTGAAGGCTGGGTGCCTTGAATACGGAATTTTTTAAATATGGCGAATAGGTATGGCGAATAATTATGGCGAATGGTTATGACAAATAGTTGGTTGAGCCTTGAGGGACGCGTGTGCGTTGTCACCGGTGCCGCAGGCGGCATTGGGCGCGCGATTTCGAAGGCCTTGTCAGAGCTGGGTGCGATCCCGGTTTTGATTGATCTGCACTTGGAAAAAACCCAGGGGCTGGCCGCCGAGCTGTCCGGTCAATCGCTGGCGCTGCAATGCGATATTTCTTCAGAAGATCAGGTGCTGGCGGCAAGGGAGCAGGTGCTGCGTGACTTTGGCCGCTGCGACGTGCTGGTCAACAATGCGGCCGTATTGCGGCCCAAGGCGCTTGCCGATTCGTGCCTGGCGGATTGGCAGGCGGGCCTCGCCATCAACCTTGGTGGCTATTATTTGTGTTCCCGCATTTTTGGCGAGGCTATGCTGTCGCGGCAAGCTGGGAATATTGTCCATGTGGGTTCCATCGCCTCCCACTTTCCCCAGCCAATGGGCCTGGACTACAGCGCCAGCAAAGCCGCCATCCTCGCGCTGTCGCAACAGATTGCGGTGGAGTGGGGTGCCAGGGGGATTCGCAGCAATGTGGTCAATCCCGGCATGATCGAGACGCCAATGACCTCCAAGCTCAATGCCGACCCCACGGTGGTTGCAAGGCGCGCGCAGATGACGGCCAGCCGACGCCTGGGCCGGCCTGAGGACATCGCGAATATCGTGGCTTTCCTGGCGAGCGACCGGTCAGCTTATGTCAACGGCGCGGAGTTGATGGCAACCGGCGGGCTGCACTGCATGCTGATGGATCTGATCCCCCAGCCCGGACTTAAAAAGAGCTGAGCCGGAACTGAACTGAGCGGAACGCAACTGATTTTCAACCAGGTTTTACAACATGCGGCTGGCAAACAAAATTGGCATCATCACCGCTGCGGGCTCCGGCATGGGGCGCGCTGGCGCAATCCTTTTTGCCAGCGAAGGCGCGCGCGTGCTGGTCGTCGATGTGAACCAGGACGCCGCTCAGGAGACGGCGGCTTTGATTCGTGCGGCCGGCGGTGAGGCGCTTGTCTCGTCAGGCGATTTATCGGTCGAGGCCTATGCCCGCAGCATTGTGGCCGAGGCCGTGGGCCGGTATGGCCGGCTCGATTTCCTGTGGAACCATGTCGGCCATCCGGGACCGCTGGGACTGGAAGGCGTTGCCACCCGGGATATCGACTGTGCCTTGAACCTCAACCTGCGATCCGTGGCCTTCACCACCGCTGAGGCGATTCCAGCGATGCGGCAAAGCGGCCGTGGAAGTGTTCTGTTCACCGCGTCCAGCTCCGGGCTGCAAGGCTCCAAATTCAGCCCGATCTATTCGGCAGCGAAGTTCGGCGTGATCGGCCTTGCGCGCTCACTGGCGCGGGCCCATGCGGCTGAGAACATCCGGGTCAACGTGGTCTGTCCGGGCGTCACCAACACGCCCATGCTGCGGTCATTCGTCCGCCGGCCCGGACAGGAAGTCAGTTTGGGGGAAGATGTTGAAAGCCTCGTCCTGCAACGCGGTGCACAGTCGCCGATGGGTCGCGCAGCAGAACCGGTGGAGGTCGCCCGAGCGGCGCTGTTTCTCATCTCGGACGATGCCTCCTACATCACCGGCGTGGCCCTGCCGGTGGACGGCGGCTTGACGGCCTGACCGGCTGGTTCCTGAATTCGTGACCGCAAACGCTTTGCCCCATTTCACGCTGATTCGTCGCGTTAATTCGTTACGTTGAATCGATCAGGTTAGATCGTGATGTCTGTTGCAAACCGAAAAACCTGTGAAACCTGTCACACCTGTGTTCGGGTGATGGATTGCGTCACTCGAAGAGGAAACAAATGTCTGTATTGAAAAACCCGCTTGCCGACACAAATGCCATCGCATCTGTCGAAGGCGATACCCAGCGCGCTGACGAGTTTGACGTGGTCGTCGTCGGCGCCGGATTTGCCGGCCTGTACGCGCTGTACCGCCTGCGGGCACTGGGGCTCAAGGTCAAGGTGTTCGAGGCCGGCAGTGGGGTGGGAGGCACCTGGTTTTGGAACCGATACCCGGGCGCCCGCTGTGACGTGGAGAGCACCGAATATTCATATTCCTTCTCTGAGGATCTCCAGCAGCAATGGAACTGGACCGAGCGATTTGCGGGTCAGCCTGAGATTCTGAAATACATCAACCATGTCGCGGACCGGTTCGACCTGCGCAGTGGCATTCAGTGTGATAGCCGGGTGGTGGCTGCCATGTTCGACCCACAGACGAACCGCTGGACGCTGCAAACCGGGCAGCGCGATGTGGTGTCAGCCAAGTTTTGCATCATGGCCACGGGCAATCTGTCGCTGCCCAATGTTCCCATCTTCAAGGGACTGGATGCTTTTTCTGGCAAGTGGTACCACACCGGTTTGTGGCCCACCGAAGGGGTTGACTTTAGCGGTCAGCGGGTCGGGATTATCGGTACCGGTTCCTCGGGTATCCAGGCGATTCCGGTGATTGCGCGGCAGGCCAAACATGCATACGTTTTCCAGCGCACGCCCAACTTCAGCCTGCCCGCCTTCAATGCGCCGCTGGACCCGGCGCGGGTGACGATGATCAAGGCAAATTATCCCGCGCTTCGGGAAAAAGCCCGCAGGAGCAAAGGTGCGAATGCGCTCTACAGCGTGCCCGACAAATGCGCTTTTGAAGTCACGGCGCAAGAGCGGGAGCGCGCCTACTCAGAGCGCTGGGCCATCGGCGGGCTCAACTATCTCAGGGCATATACCGATCTTTTTGTCAACAAGGCGGCCAATGACACGGCGGCAGATTTCATCCGGGCGAAGATACGCACGCTGGTGCAAGACCCGGCAGCAGCCGAGGCCTTGGTGCCCAAGGACCATTACGTCGGCACCAAGCGGCCTTGCACGGATACCCATTACTACCAAACCTTCAACCGCGACAACGTCACGCTGGTGGATGTCAAAAGTGCGCCGATCCAGCAAATCACTGACGCTGGCGTGCAGACGCAAAACGGCCACTACGCGCTGGATGCGATTGTGTTTGCCACCGGCTATGACGCCATCACCGGCGCGCTGCGAAACATCGATATTTCTGTCAAGGGCGGGGCCAGACTCGCCGAGAAATGGCAACATGGTCCGCGTGCCTACCTCGGGCTCATGACCGCAGGATTCCCCAACCTGTTCCTCATCACCGGTCCGGGCAGCCCGAGCGTGCTGACCAACGTGATCGTCGCCATTGAGCAGCATGTGGACTGGATTGCCGATTGCCTGACGCATCTGCGGGCGACCCATAAGGCGCGAATCGAGGCCGATCTGGCGCATGAGGACGAGTGGGTCACGCATGTCAACGAGCTGGCTGCCGCGACGCTGTTCCCTTTGGCCAACTCCTGGTACGTGGGTGCCAACATCCCCGGAAAACCCCGCATCTTCACCATCTATGTCGGTGGCTTTGGTGTCTATCGGGAAAAGTGTTTCGAGGTGGCCGCCAACAACTATGCCGGCTTCCGCCTGAAAGAGTGATTCACGTTCATCATGCAGAAATTTTCGGATCACCCGGGTGAAAAAAACTAAAGTACTTCTGCGCTCCGGATTGAGAGGCGACGTAGCCGAACGCGCCTATGCAACATTGCGCAATGGCATCATGGATGGATCGATTGGCCCGGGCCAGCGGCTGGTCGAGCTGGCGGTATGTGACTGGCTGCAAGTGAGCCGGACGCCGGTTCGAGACGCGCTCAGGCGACTGCAATCAAACGGCTTGCTCGAACTCGTGCCCGGTGGTGGCCTCCGGGTAGTTAGCTACGACCTGAACGGATTGACCGAGCTGTACGTGGTGCGCGAAGTGCTCGAAGGCACGGCCGCAGGTGAAGCGGCCAAGAATGCGACGCCAGCCGAGCTCAGCATGCTGCAGCACAGTATTCAGCTGCAGCGGCGCATGTCTGCGGATATCAATTTGTTTGCACTTGAAAACAAGGCTTTTCATGGGTACATCTACCAGGCCGCGCACAACCGGTTCTTGCTGACGTCGCTACAGGCCCTGCATGATTCGGTGGCGCTTCTTGGCCCGACCGCGATCAATACGTCTGAATGGGTTGATCGCGCGATTGGCCAGCATAGCGCCATTGTCGAAGCCATTGTGAAACGCGATTCAGCCAAAGCCAATGAACTCACGCGATCCCATATTCGCAATGGTTTCGAGCATCGGGTGCTCGCCTTCAAGCGGGGTGTAGCACCAGTGCTGAAGGCGTGAGAATCTGACGCCGTCATGTTCTGACGGGTTCTGTCGCGTTATTGGGTGCCCGCTATTAATTCCCTCTGCGGGTTTGAAGCAGTTGCACGATGAACTTTGATGGAATCGCGTAGCTGATGCCGGACGGGTTGGTCAAGGCTGACTCTTTGGTTCCCTTGACAAAAACCATATTGATCACACCCAGAACTTCTCCTGTGTCAGCATCAAACATGGGGCCGCCGCTGTTGCCGGGATAGGCCGTGGCGTCTAGCTGAAAGATATCAAAGCTGCCGCTTCGCAAGCTGCTGATGGTTCGCGCATTGAGTTGCTGTGAATTGGCGGGGGGCAACGCAATGGCAGTAATCGACGAGACCGTGCCGCGGTGGGTTACGGGTGAAAATCCCAAGGCACCGCCAATTGGGAAACCCATGAAGGCAATGGATTGACCCTCGCGAACGGTATCTGAATCGCGCAGCGCCAACGCCGGCACGGGGGCACCGTCAAAGCGCAGCAGGACCAGGTCGTGCTGTTTGTCGACCTCAAGCACCGTGGCCTGTCGAATTTGCAGTTCGTTCAGCCCCAAACGGATTTGAATCACCACGCGGGTGTCTGCATCAAACTCCGCACCCTCGGGCAGCACGTGCGCATTGGTAACGGCCAGGTTGCCGTTACCGATGACAAAACCGGTGCCGCGTAAATTAAAGCGCGGACTGTTGGTCGCTTTGAAGGTGCCGACGATGACGACCGAGGGTTTGACGCGGGCGATGGTGTCGGACAGTTCAGCACTGCCAGCCCCCGAGATGATGAACAAAAGGCCCGCTACGGCCAGTGTGGCAAGTGCTCGACAGGTGGCAAATCGTGACTTCATTTTTTCTCCGGAAAATGCCTCATCCAGGCCTTGCGGGCAAGATGCGGACTGACAAGGTGCAGCGGCATCCGCAATGCATGCGATCGAACATACAGCAACCAGCGGGCCAAGCCAGTCCACCGGGTGTCGCAACTTGGGTGAGTCGGGCGCAATGCCAAACCCAGCATCCAGGCCATGGCCTTGCGGGAAGGCGCATTCGGGCCGAGCTGGTCCA
>JANMVO010000711.1:0-2167 GCA_031392805.1 Rhodoferax sp.
TCACAATTCCGTTGGCGGTGATGCTCATCGGCAACCGCCAGCTCGGCCTGTTTATCTTGATGCATGAAGCCGCCCACGGTGCCTTGAATAAAAACCGCACACTCAACGACTGGGTTGGCAAATGGCTGTGTGGCAGCGAACTGCATGCTTACCGCAGCTATCACCTGCAGCACCACCGCTTTGTGCAGCAGACCGAAGACCCTGACCTGATTCTGTCGGCCCCATTCCCCGTCACACGGGATTCGCTGCGCCGCAAAATCATCCGTGATGTGACCGGACAGACTTTTTACAAGCAGCGTTTTGGGGCGCTGACGTCGAAGCTGAAGGCGCGCAATGGTGCTGCATCG
Source organism: Rhodoferax sp. (assembly GCA_031392805.1). Classification (GTDB taxonomy): domain Bacteria; phylum Pseudomonadota; class Gammaproteobacteria; order Burkholderiales; family Burkholderiaceae_C; genus JANYCG01. The sequence goes on from JANMVO010000711.1 coordinate 348, forward strand.
GCGTGGTCCATCGTGCTGGCTGAGGCCCGCCAGCAGAAGCTGTTTTTGATCGGCAATGGCATTGGTTTTGCGCTGTTCTGCGCCGCCGGCCTGTGGTGGGCCTGGCTGCTGATGTGGCTGCTGCCGATGGCCACCTGGCTACCGGTGGTGACCCGCCTGCGCAACATCGCCGAGCATGCGCTGGTGGCGCAAAACGGAAGCGATCCGCTGCGCCATGCGCGCACCACCCACGCCGGGCTGACAGAGCGCCTGCTGATTGCGCCGTACTGGGTCAATTACCACAGCGAACACCATATGTTCACGCAGATTGCCTGCTGGAATTTGCCGCTGGCACACCGTATTTTGAAGCGGCAAGGCGTCACTGCCCACATGGAATTGCAGCCCGGCTATTGGGCAGTTCTCAAGCTGGCTTCGTCGGCTTGAGAATGGGTGCACCTGAATTCTGTACAAACTGAATTCTGTACTTGCAAGTAGCCAACAAAAAATCAACAATAGCGCCGTATCCAACCACCCGGAGACAGACCGTGCCTGCAACATCCTCGAACCCGGCCAACAAAAACTACCGCGTCGGGCTTATCGTGCCGAGCTCCAACACCACGATGGAGACCGAAATCCCCGTCATGCTGCGCGCCCGGGAAAGCGTGCTGCCCGAGCGCTTCACCTTCCATTCCAGCCGCATGCGCATGAAGTCGGTGACCAAGGAAGAGCTGGCCGCGATGGACCGCGATTCTGACCGCTGCGCGCTGGAACTGTCCGACGCGCGCGTAGACGCCATGGGCTTGCCTGCCTGGTCGCCATCATGAGCATGGGCAAGGGCTACCACCGTGAATCCCAGCGCCGCCTGCATGAAGTCACCGTGGCCAACGATGCGCCCACGCCGGTGATCACCAGTGCGGGTGCCCTGGTGGAGGGGCTGCAAGCCATTGGTGCCAAGCGCGTGTCCATCATCGCGCCCTACATGAAGCCGCTGACGCGCCTGGTCATTGACTACATCGAAAATGAAGGCATTGAGGTGATTGACAGCATCTCACTGGAGATTCATGACAACCTGAAGGTCGGTGCGCGCGACCCGAAAGCACCGGCCGAGTTGTGGAAGCAGCTCAACGTCAAAGGTGCTGACGCCATCGTCGCATCAGCCTGCGTGCAGATGCCATCGCTTGCCGCCGTGCCGCTGATCGAAGCCGCCAGCGGGCTGCCGGTGGTCTCCAGCGCGGTGTGCACCACCTACGCCATTCTAAAAAGCCTGGGCCTGGAGCGGCGCGTGCCGAATGCGGGCGCGCTGCTGTCGGGACGGTATTGACGCCCCCGGACAGACGCCTTCTGCACAGACGCTTTCGAGATAGATAACTTCAAGTTATTGCATTTCAATCAACATCCACCGACACGACTCTAATTTCATGAATACCTCCTATCACGCCACGGTCAAAACCCTGACCCGAGTCCTGCTCCAAGTCCTGTCCGTTCCAACTCCGCTGCGTCGATGGTTGCGCCGTGCGGCCCTGACAGTGGCGGGCACCCTGCTGGCGGGCGCGGCCCTGGCGCAGGCTTACCCGGCCAAACCCATCACCCTGGTCGTACCAAATCCGCCCGGCGGCTTTGTGGATGCCTCGGCCCGCATCCTGTCAGACTCACTGGCCAAGGTGGCAGGGCAGCCGGTGGTGGTGGACAACAAAGGCGGCGGCAGCGGCAACGTGGCCTATGGCTTTGTGGCGCGCGCCACGCCGGACGGCTACACGTTGCTCAACTCTTACTCCGCCTACCACGTGGGCAACCCCAATTTGAGCCCCAAACTGCCGTGGGCGCAAAAAGACTTTGTGCCG
>JANMVO010000033.1:0-8222 GCA_031392805.1 Rhodoferax sp.
AGCGGCGGCCAACCCGAGCCAGGGTGAGATTCCCAGCTTGATCGCCAGCAGCGAGACGGTGAAGGCGCCCAGGCCAAAAAATGTCGCGTGGCCGAAGGAAATCAGGCCGGTGTAGCCGCTGAACAGGTTCCAGGTCAACGCAACCATCGCCCAGATCGGGATCGTGCTGAGGATCAACTGGTAATACGGGTCGCGGATCAGGAACCCGGCGGCTGCCATTGCCAACCCAATGGCGAAAACCATCAACAGAGCCGGACCCTTGAATGGACTGCTGAGCATCAGGTGCGCTCCGCACTGCGGCCAAACAGGCCCTGCGGGCGCAATAGCACCACGGCCAGGAACAGCAGGAAGATGGTGGCGTTCTGTAGTTGGAAGGGCAGGAAATAGGTGGAAAGCTGCTGAACCAGCCCCATCGTGAACCCGCCCCAGAACGCGCCCAGCATGCTGCCCATGCCGCCCAGGACCACGCCGGCATACATGATGATCACGAACTCGACCCCGATGTAGGGGTGGACCGGGTAGTACATCGCGATCAGGCCGCCCGCCAGGGCCGTTGCACCCGTGCCGATGGCAAAGGCACGCGCATAGGCGTTCTCCACGTCGATGCCGACGATGGTGGCGGCGGTCGGGTTGTCTGCAGCGGCCCGCATGGACGTGCCGGCCCGGGTTTTTTGCACAAACAGATACAGCCCGAAACTGACAATAATCGCAGCCAGACAGCCGATGGCGCGCGCCTGGTTCACGAATACCGTGATGGCGCCGTCGGTGAACGGGCCGAGTGTCCAGGACGACGAAGCAAGCGATGACTGGACTGTTTTCGGCGATGAGCCAAACAAGATCAGCGCGGTATTCGAAATCACAAGGCTCAGGCCCAGGGTCAGGATGAGCTGCGCGAAATGGCCTTCGTTGTCGCTGCCTACAACACGCGAACCGCTGACGTGAGAGATGACATAACGCTGCAAGGCCCACCCGCCCCCGGCCAGCAAAATGGCCGCCACAACGATTGCCAGGTAAGCACCGCCCGCCGGACCCAGCGCAAACATGGTCGCCAATGTGGCACCGACGATCATGGTGGCGTACATGCCGAGCATCATGAACTCGCCCTGGGCGAAATTGATAACGCGGATGACGCCAAAGATCATCCCGAGTCCGGTGCAAAGAAGCCCATAAATGCTGCCTACCAGAACGCCAGTGACAATGCGCTGCAGCAGGTTCTCAATGACGACTGCGTCCATGTCAGACTGCTTGGTTCATACGGGTGTGTCTCTCTTTCGGCTACCGAATAGCCTACTCAAAACCATTTAAATTGTTGCTCAATTTTATTGTCAGACCCATTGAATAAATAGATGGGATATACCCTTGCCGCGCACGTTAAGTCGCGCTGGCGGCTTGCGTTGTGCTCACTTTGCGCAATTGCGGATTTTTACCGGACCGGCGCATTTCGCCAGCCAGGGCCGCGCGATAAGCCTGCGGGTCGAGTTCAAGCGCATAACGCGGGCTGTCGGGGTAGAGCCGTGTGACTGTTGCACGCTCCTTCTGGATGGTTCGCATCATGGCCTGCGGGCTTGGCAACCCAATCTCTCCTGTCTCGAGCGCCGCGACCCACTGCGCCTGGTCGTCCATCATGCGGATGTTGCCGCCGCCGCTGACATTGAAAAAACCAAGGAAGTAAAGCCCGGGAACCTCCGGCTTGACCACCTGGTGGAACAATTCAAGCCAGCGCCCCCGCATCGGTGACAACGACTCGCTCAGGAACGGCAAGTGCACTTCATACCCGGTCGCAGCAATCATGGCATCGAAGCGTTTGCTCGACCCGTCAACGAAATGCACGGTATCACCGGTGATTTTTGCAACACCGGGTTTGGCGGTAATCCGGTTCCACGTGAAGTGCCCGATCAGCAAATGGTGGCCGGCCGGATGGGTGCGAGTTTTTGGCGTTACAAACCCCCATTGCTCCATGCGGCCGTGGGCCATGCGCGCAATGCTCTCGCGAAACCAGCGCCGTAACGGCCACGGCATCCACCGCTTCTCCAGCTTGCCAAGTACCCGCGAGGTCGGCACACCGAGGAACATTCGCGGCATCAACAATACGGGCGAGCGCGCGGCCATGGTCGCCGACGCGGTTACGGTGCAGATGTCTGAGGCAATATCGCAGGCGCTGTTGCCAGCCCCCACCACCAGCACATGTTTGCCCTTGAAAGGTTCTGGCACGCGGTAGGCATGCGAATGCAGGTATTCGCCGGTGAACTCTTTGGCAAACGGCGGATGGCTCGGCACGCCCTGATGCCCTGAGGCCACCACCACGGCGTCAAAACCTTCGCGGGTTCCATCCGCGAGCGTAACCACCCAGGCACCACCTGATGCGGGTTCAACCTTCGTGACCTGTGAACGGAAACGAATGTGGGGCCGCAAGGCAAACCGGTCAGTATAAGCGACCAGGTACTGGGCCATCTGCACATGATCCGGGTAAATCGGCGCGGAATCGGGAAACGGGAAATCCTTGTAGGCTGTAACCCTGTTTTCTGAATTGACGTGCAGAGACTGGTACGCGCCACTCAAACCGTTGTCGTTCTCGTACACCCACAACCCGCCAATTTGCGTTCCCAGCTCAAAAATGACGACGTCAATGCCTTTGGCCAGCAGATGTTTCGCGGCACTCAACCCGGCTGCGCCCGCACCAATTACGGCTACTTTGCGTTTGGACATTTCAGTCCGCCTTGCCTTCGTAACCGACGCGCGGAATCAGGCCCATCAGCATTCGCGTGAAACCGCCGTCGACCGTCAGCGATTGCCCGGTGATATAAGCAGCGCGGTCGCTGGCCAAAAACAGCACGGCCTGGGCGATGTCCTCAGGCGCGCCAATACGGCCTGCGGGAACTGCCTCACTGCGCCGCTCGCTCACGCCGGGCTGGTCATAAAAGGCCTGCGACATCGGCGTCAAGATCATGCCGGGATGCACAGCATTGCTGCGGATGCCATGCGGCCCCCACTCAACGGCCAATTGGCGCGACAACATCTCGACGCCGGCCTTGGCGACACTGTAAGCCCCGGCCATGGCGGTAGCATGCTCGGCCGCAATCGACGCAATATGCACCAGCGCGCCATGGCCCCTGCCGCCGTTTTCACTGCGCATTTGCCTGCCAAAGGATTGCGCGCATAAAAAGTAACCCGTCAGGTTGACTGACAGCACCTTGTTCCACTCCTCCAGCGTGAGCATGTCCAGCGCGCCTGGTCGCAGAATGCCCGCGTTGTTCACCAACACGTCACAAGGCCCAAAAGCTGCGGCGCTTTGCGCCGCAGCGCTTGCAACGCTTGACGCATCTGCGGTATCGCAGGTAAATGCCGCAGCCTCACCCCCCAGGCCCTTGATCTGGGAGACTGTTGAATCGGCACCCCCGGAATTGAGGTCAAGCACCGCAACGCGCCCACCTTCCCTGGCCAGGGCCAATGCGATGCCGCGCCCAATGCCGCTGCCTGCACCGGTCACGACGCACACGCGCCCTGCCAGGCCAGAGCTGTCTTTTGTACTGTTGTTGTTCATGAATATCTTCGTATGAATCTGTGTTCTGAGACGCTCAGCGGCTCAGGCCTGCTTCGCCAGCGAACGCAGGTGAAAACCCTCATAACCATTCGCGGCCACCTCGTCGCATTTGCGCCGGTACGGCACCACGCCGCCCGCATAAGGCATGAAGACGCGCGGCTTGCCCGGAATATTGGCACCGACGTACCAGGAATTGGCTTGCGGGAACAAGGTCCGGTCAGCAACTTCGTTCACGTGCGTTACCCATTGGTCTTGCGCCTCTGGCTGAGCCTCAATGCTGTCCACACCGCGCTCGCGCATTGAGCGCAGGCATTCCGCGATCCATTCCACATGCTGCTCAATCGCAAAGATCATGTTGGCCAGCACCGAGGGGCTGCCCGGCCCGGTGACGGTAAACAGATTGGGGAAGCCGGCCACCATCAGCCCCAGGTAGGTTCTTGGCCCAGCCTCCCACGCTTGCCCAAGCGTCTTGCCGGCACAACCGCGAATATCGATCTTCAGCAGCGATCCAGTCATGGCGTCGTAACCCGTCGCAAACACGATACTGTCAAGCTCAAAGCGCGTGCTCCTCGTTTGCAATCCAGTGGGCGTGATGCGTTCAATGGCGTCCTTGCGCACATCCACCAGCGTGACGTTGTCCTGGTTGTAGGTGGCAAAGTAGTCGGTGTCCACGCAGATCCGCTTAGAGCCAATCGGATGGTCCTTCGGGGTCAGCAGTGCCGCCACTTCGGGCTCGCGCACTGTGGCGCGAATCTGATCGCGCACAAAATCTGCCGCCGTGACATTGGACTTGGCATCAAGCATCAGGTCGTTGAAAGAATGCATGAAGTTCACGCCGCCGTGACCCCAGCGGCGCTCGTACTCACTCTGGCGCACATCCGGGTTAACCTCGTGCGCCTTGTGCTCGCTCTTCTCGTAGACCGTGCCCGATGTGGTGTCGTCGCGCGCGCGCTGACGCAACACGGCGTAATTGTCTTTCCACGAGCGCTCATAAATGTCGTCCATGGGTACATTGCGCGCCGGAATGCTGAAGTTGGGTGTGCGCTGGAACACGACCAGCTCTTTCGCCTGGCTGGCCAGCATGGGGATGGCCTGAATGCCAGACGACCCGGTGCCAATCACGCCAACGCGCTGCCCGGTGAAGTCAACCCCCTCGTGCGGCCAGTGGCCGGTGTGGTAACTCTTTCCAGTGAAAGAATCAAGCCCGTCGATGGCGGGCATCCGCGCGGTTGACAGGCAACCTGTGGCCATGACGCAAAAGCGGGCTGACAGTCTCTCACCGGTGTCGGTCTGGATTTGCCACAACGCTCTGGTCTCATCGTAATGAAGGGAAGTGACCCCGGTGCCAAACGCAATGTAGCGGCGCAGATCAAAGCGATCCGCCACGTGCCGGGCGTAGGCCAGTATCTCGGGTTGCGGGGCAAATCGCTCGCCCCAGCGCCACTCCTGCTGCAGCGCCTCGTCGAAAGAAAAGGAATACTGCATGCTCTCCACATCGCAGCGCGCACCCGGATAGCGGTTCCAGTACCAGACACCGCCGACGTCCTTGCCCTTTTCGAATGCCCGAACCGTGAAGCCGAGCTGACGCAGACGGTACAGCGCGTACAGGCCACCAAACCCGGCCCCAACCACCACCACGTCAACGAATGTGTCAACGCTGGGTCTGCCGCTTAAATCCAATGGTTCAATTTTTGTCATGTTCATGGCCGTGTCAACTGCAAAGCTCAATTATTGAACTTTTTACACAGTAGGTCTTTACCCAAAAGCTTACTTAGATTCTTGATGGTATCTTTTAAGTACTCATCAGTATATTAGGGTTTTTACTAACCCACCTACCCCAAGAGACAGCGTGAAACGATTGAAACTTGGTTACTCCTATATTTATAGCTACATATTATTATTGGTCGCGGGCTAGAAGCCTATTTGATTGGAAATTTGGGAGGTTTTCCGGCATTGGAGCCCGATCAGCCCCTTTCTGGGCATTCAGTATGCAGTTTGCACTGTTTGCACACCACAAGCTTCACTGCACACCTGCCCGCGCCATCAAAAGTAGGCTTTCAAGCAGGGGCGGCACAATGCGGTCGTGCTTCAATCACCCCGATGAAGGCCAGGCGCATTTGAGCGCCACAATCACCAAGTTACACAAAGACAAACCAAGGAACATCAGACATGGGCGCACAGTGGAAAGCAAAAGGCAAGGAACTGGCTGCAAATGCCAAAGGCAAACTGTTTGGCAGACTGGCCAAAGACATCATGATTGCGGCGCGCAGCGGGGCCGACCCGGCTTCCAACTCGCGCCTGCGGCTTGTGGTGGAGCAGGCCCGCAAAGTCTCCATGCCCAAGGAAACATTGGACCGCGCCATCAAGAAAGGCGCAGGTCTGACTGGTGAGGCGGTTCATTTTGAGCACGTGATTTACGAAGGCTTTGCGCCGCACCGCGTACCCGTCATGGTCGAATGCCTGACTGACAACGTGAACCGCACCGCGCCTCAAATGCGCGTGCTGTTCCGCAAAGGGCAACTGGGGACCTCTGGCTCGGTGGCCTGGGATTTTGACCACGTGGGCATGATCGAAACCGAGCCCGCCGCGACAGGTGCCGGTGCAGGCACTGATGCCGAAGTGGCCGCAATTGAGGCGGGCGCTCAGGACTTTGAACCGGGCGAGGAAGACGGCACCACGCTGTTCCTGACCGACGCCGCCGATCTCGACCTGGTCAGCCGCGCGCTTCCAGCCCATGGCTTCAAGGTCTTGTCCGCCAAGCTGGGCTACAAGGCCAAGAACCCGGTCAGCTCCGCCAGTTTGAGCGCCGAGCATCTGGAAGAAGTAGAAGCCTTCCTGGCGGCGATTGACGGCAATGACGATGTGCAGAATGTGTTTGCGGGGCTGGCGGGGTGAGGTCGTTGGTCAGCACACATTCTGGCCCTTGCAATCCCTTGGAAACGGAACGCCTGAGCCATTGTCGGGAACCTGGCCAGCGCCTTGTGGTTAAACAGATAGCCGCCTCCACGGTTGGCGCTCAAACGCAAGGTGCGCCACCAGCGATTGTCTGCATCAAGCGCGCCAGCGGGCATGGCCACATGCCCCTGGGAATGGAAATCAAGCCGACGCGAATGCGCGTGCAGCACTAGTTAGAGATCGGAAAGGAAATCGTGGTCTTCAACAACCACCGCTGCGAATAGGCATTCCAACCGCGTCCCACACCGATTCCCACGTCCACATGCTGGCTCTTGAAATCGATCACCGCAAAGGTCTGCTGGCTTTGCTGGTTCAAAGGTCCTGAGTGGCCAAGCTGCCCGAGATCCCCGAAGTGTTCGATGCCAACCCTGTAGCCTTCGCTGCTCCGGTACGCAATCTTTGCTTTGATGGAAAGCTCAGGTTCAGACGGACCTGAACCTGCAATCTTGAACCCGATTTCAGGGTTGACCGCAAACACCCAGCGCCCGCTCCGATAGCCCATCAAAAACTTGATTTCTCCATCGATCCTGTTGACCGAAAGTGTCGCTGGCAAGCGGCCAGCCTCCATGAGGGTTCCAAAAAACAGGCCATCGTCATCCTCATCGTCGGGGCGAATGAACATGGTCGTCAACCCGGCGCGCGCACCGTCCACCCGCAATTGGCGATTGGCGTCTATCGAAGAAAAAATCTGCAGGCTCACCTGCGTGTTTTTGGCAATTCCGTAGCCCAGCTCCGGACTGATCTGAAGCAAATGGGCTGATGAACGCAGTCCAGCCCCTTCAGACTTTGCGGGCTTGGACAGCGCGTAGTTGACAACCGTGTCCAGGCTGAACTGGCCCGGCTTGTTGGTTTCGTCCAGATGCACCTGAAGCTCGTCAGGCAGAGCAAAGACTGCTGGGCTAAAGATGACAGTCGCCAACAGCAACGCCAATGAGCGTAGGCGAATTACCGACGACTTGTTGTGGGTAACGGGTATCCCCATCAAGTTTCTACTTGTCATGACAACCCTCCGTGAGTCAGAAGAAATGCGAGCGTTTCAGTATAAAACTTGGATCTTGTGCCTGAGCAATTTTTAACAAATTCGGCGCCCCTGATCGCCACCCGCATGGCATGCCTGTTCCGCAATTTGGCGCGGCCTGCCCGCAATCTAAGACAACGAGATTCACGCAAAAACCAGCCATTGAGTACACTTATTCCCAGTTGCAGATTCAAAATCCAGCAACCCGCCCCTGTGTCAATTTTCAAGCGGTGCTGACAGATCCTCAACCTGGATTAATCTCGCAAAGAAAGACTCTATGTGTCTTCGAACTCTTCACATCGCATCGGCTGTCGCCATTGCGTCGCTCGCTGCAGTTCACATTGCAAATCTTGCCGAATCAGCGAATATAGTGCGCTAACCAACAACCTTCAACAAGTGAGCCAAAACATGCTGACCATCCACCATCTGGGCAAATCACAGTCAGAGCGGATTATCTGGCTCTGCGAAGAACTTGGGCTTCCCTACGCGCTTAAACGCTACAACCGCGACCCGGTGACCCAACTTTCTCCGCCAGAGCTCAAGGCACTTCACCCACTGGGCGCAGCGCCCGTCATCACTGACGGTGATCTCGTGCTCGCCGAGTCGGGTGCCATCGTTGAATACATCATTGCAAAACACGGTGGCGGGCGCCTTGCTCTGGGCCCGACTCATCCGGACTTTGCCCAATATCTCTACTGGTTCCACTTC
>JANMVO010000066.1:0-5738 GCA_031392805.1 Rhodoferax sp.
CGCCGCGCTGCCGCAGGTTCCGTTGGCAAGTACAGGACACCTTGCTGACCGCAAGCGCTTAGACTTAACGCGACGGCCACCGTACTTGCGGCAAGGACAATCGGACTGACTAGAATTTGGCAAACACGCAACATACTGAAATTGTAATGACTGACCCTGAATTCATGGACCGGGCTGAAACTGTTCTCAAGGCCATTGAAGCCTGTTGTGACCGCATCAACGATGAGACCGATGCCGATATCGACAATCAGCGCGTGGGTGGCATGATCACGCTGGTGTTTTCAAACCAGAGCCAGATGGTTGTAAACCTTCAAAAACCCCTGCATGAAATCTGGCTGGCTGCCAAGTCGGGCGGCTATCACTATAAATTTAATAGCGAAGAGTGGACGGATACCAAAGGCCAGGGCGAATTTTTTGCCAACATGTCGCGTTTTGCCAGCGAACAGGCCGCCCGCCCACTGGTCTTCAAGGCCTGATCAGTTTTTGAACAGATCGAGAATCCGTTTTTTCTCATCGGCTGGCGGCTGCGACTGATCAGACGGTGCACTGGGTGCCGGTGCTGGTATCGGTTCCGCCTCCAGCCCAATACTTCGAACGCCACCCCCTCTGGGATACTCTTCGTAGTACCACTCGCCACCAGAATTGACAACGCCCTCGGGTGGCTGAGGCAGCGTGACGGGCACACCTTTCAGTGCCTGTTCCATGAAACTAATCCACACCGGCAAACTCAGTCCACCTCCGGTTTCATTGCTGCCCATTTTGCGTGGCGTGTCGTAACCAATCCAGGCCACTGCGGCCAGCGTTGGCTGATACCCGGCAAACCAGGCGTCTATCGAGTCATTGGTGGTCCCCGTCTTGCCAAAGAGGTCAGGACGTTTCAGGGTGGCCTGGGCTTTGGCGGCAGTCCCCGAACGTGTGACTTCCTGCAGCAGGTTACCCATAATGAAAGCGTTGCGGCTGTCAATCGCACGCATGGATTCATCAAGCGCGACAGGTTTGGTTTCCAGCAGGACTTTGCCTCTCTGCTCGGTCACTTTGGTGATCAACCAGGGGTTGATACGGTAGCCGCCATTGGCAAACACCGAGTAGGCAGTAGCCATCTGGATCGGCGTCACTGATCCTGCCCCCAGCGCCATGGTCAGGTAGGGAGGGTGTTTCTCTTCATCAAAACCAAAGTTTGAAATCCAGTCTTGCGCGAACTGCGGGCCAATGGTTTTAAGGATGCGGATGGAGACCATGTTTTTTGACCTCGCCAGCCCGGTGCGCATGGACATAGGCCCGTCGAATTTGCCGTCAAAGTTCTTCGGCTCCCAGGCCTGGCCACCGGTTTCACCGGCGCTGAAAAACAGGGGCGCATCATTAATCACTGTCGTCGGCGTAAACCCCTTTTCCAATGCTGCGGAATAGATGAACGGCTTGAAGCTTGATCCGGGTTGACGCCACGCCTGGGTGACATGGTTGAATTTGTTTTTTTCAAAATCAAACCCGCCAACCAGCGCCTTGATGGCACCGGTGCGAGGATCAAGCGCGACGAAGGCACCTTCAACCTCGGGTAGTTGGGTCATCTCCCAGGTATTCTTGGTTGTTTTGGCGACCCGAATCACGGCACCTCGCCGGATTTTGATATTCGCAGGCGCTTTATCTGACAAGCCAGACTGAGCCGGCTTCAGCCCTTCACCGGCAATTTCGACAATTTCCCCATTTTGTCGCGCAGCCCTGATCTTCCTTGCATTTGCTTCCAGAACGACGGCCGACATGACGTCACCATTGTCAGGGTGTTCGTCCAAAGCCTCATCGATGGCATCGTCAACTTCTTTTGGTTCGCTGGGAAGGTCCAAAAATTTCTCTGGACCACGGTAGATTTGGCGGCGCTCGAAATCCATGATGCCTCGGCGCAATGCTTTGTAGGCTACTTCTTGATCTGTGGCCTTCAACGTGGTGTAAACATTGAGCCCGCGCGTGTAGGTTTCAGGGCCATATTGCGCGTGCATCAACTGGCGCACGGTCTCGGCCACGTACTCGGCATGCACCCGTGAGTTGTCATTGCTCAACTTGACAACCAGTTCCTGCTTTCGCGCAACGGCGGCCTGCGCCGCGGTGATGAACCCGCTTTCCTGCATACGGTCAATGATGTGCTGCTGTCGAGACCGGGCCCGTTTTGGGTTGCTGATGGGGTTGTAAGCCGATGGCGCTTTAGGCAGGCCTGCCAGCATGGCAGCCTCGGCGATGGTGATGTCCTTGAGTGACTTGTCAAAGTAAGCTTCTGCCGCCGCTGCGAATCCATAGGCCCGGTTTCCGAGAAAGATCTGGTTCATGTAAATCTCAAGAATCTGGTCTTTGGTCAGCAAGTGCTCCAGTTTGAACGTCAGCAGGATTTCGTAAATCTTGCGCATGTAATTTTTCTCGGACGACAAATACACGTTGCGAGCCACCTGCATCGTGATGGTCGATGCGCCCTGGCTCTTGGCGCGTCCCAGATTGGCCAGCGCGGCCCGCATGAAGCCTCTGTACGAGACGCCGCCATGTGCGTAAAAATCAGTGTCTTCTATGGCCAGCACCGCGTCAATCATCACCTTTGGAATTTCTTTGATGGGTGTGAGCTTGCGCCGCTCTTCTCCAAATTCTCCAATCAGCAGACCTTCAGAGGAAAACACGCGCAGTGGCAAAATCGGTCGGTAATTGGACAGATCAGAAATATCTGGCAGATTTGGGAAAGCGACCGCCAGCGCAATGGCCACTACCATCAGCAAGCACAAGAAGCCAGCCAGCAGGATACCGCTACCCCACAAGATCCCGCGCATCAACACCGCGCTGGCACCCGCACTCCCATTTGCGCTGACCGGGGCACCAAGGGGCTTGTTGAGAGTCGATTTATAGGGCATAAAAAACTTCTTGAATTCGCGCCATCATTATAAAAATTTTGAATGGATCAATTTCTTTGGGGGGCGCACGCCAATCCACCCAAGTTAAGAAATTGATACATTAAAAATACAACAAATAAAGATAAAATACTTGACATATAGAAAATAGGTTGCTCTCGTCAAAAACTTTTTTATTCATTGGTCAACATGCCCCTTCTCTCTCTTTTTTCCGATCTAGCTGCGCGCCTGCGCTGAGCCGAATTTCTCTTGCACGCGGCCCATCCTGATCATCCCACGGCCTTCACGCGCCAGCGCAAGCTGCCTTTTCCAGTCTTTGCCAGCCTTGGTCGCGTTGATGCTTAAGTGACATGCGCAAGAGCGTTCAGTCCGAACTCGATGAGTTCGTCGCGCATCTGAACAACGAAGCGCAGTGGGTGCGCAAGGGTCTGAGCAAGCCTTCGCCCAGGCCCGCGCCAAGCTGTCCTTGACTGCCATCCCGCTGCTCAATGACTGGCTGATCGAGCGTGCCGAGCACGATGGCTTTGTGCCGCATTGGAAAGGCTTGCGTTTGGTCGCCGCCGATGCCAGCGCGGTGCGCTTCGGTCTGCGCGCCAGCCATGTCAAGCCCGCCGCGCTGGCCGATCAAATCCTCTTTGGCCTGTTCCAGCCTGGCTGCGAATTGATGCTCGCCGCCTCGCTGCACCGCGTGCAGACTAGCGAACGCCAGATGTTGTTCAAGCACCTTGATCGTCTCTCAGACAGTGCGCCACATCGCGCCCAATGGTCAGGTGCGCGTGTAGCTGACCAACCTGTTCGATGTGGCGCGTTTCCCAGCTTGTTCGCTCAGTGATCTGTACCAACAGCGCTGGCATATTGAGGAGGCATTCAAGCGGCTCAAGCACCGCCCCCAATCTGGAGCACGTCTCGGGCTTGTCGCAACAGGCGGTGGTGTGGATGTTGCCGCCAAAGTGCTGTGTGACAACTTGCGGGCAAGCTATTATTTTGGTCCCCGAAGGGGATCGAACCCCCGACCCTCAGCTTAGAAGGCGGAAACTAAAGCTCCTACAACCCGCATGAAATAACGATTCCTTGCTTTTCAATCGATTATTTGGGTCACTCTTGGGACAATGAACTTTAAAAAGTGTCCCCATGGCCAGCTTTGAAAAACGCGGTGACTTCCAGTGGCGCGCCAAAGTGCGCCGCCTCGGGCAGTCGGAATTGAGCGTGATCGGGTGCTGCGGGACGGTGAACTCGATCTGCTCGTGCGTGGCGCCCGTGATGCGGGCGACGGCCACGGCATGCAGGCCGGGGTGATGTTGGAGCCCATGATCCGCTTGGCGTTGGCGACCAGCATGCGCCAGGGAGAATTGCTGGCGCTGCGACGCGAGTGGATCGACAAGAAGTCCCGCACCATCCAGATTCCGGCGGATGCCACCAAGAACGGCGACAGCCGGACTGTGGCGCTCTCCAGCGCCGCCGCCTCGGTGCTGGCGTCCATCCCCTTGCATATCAGCGGGCGCGTGTTCGGTAGCTGGAAGGATGCAAGCTCCTTCGCCAAGCCCTGGCAGCGCCTTCTAAGGCGCGCCAAACGCATCTATGCTGACGACTGCAAGTTGGCAGGTGCGAAGCCCAGTGCAGGAATGTTGGAGAATTTGCGTTTTCACGACCTTCGCCACTCTGCCACGACTGAGCTATTTTCGAAGGGCCTCAATCCGTTCGAGGTGGCCTCGATGACTGGCCACAAGTCGATGCAGATGCTCAAACGCTATACGCACGTGGACGCTGCCAAGCTGGCGCAAAAGCTCGGATAAAAGCAGTTGCAAACCGGACGTTTTTGCCCGACAATCGTTGCATGACGGGCAATGAATTCATTCGAAAGCTGAAGGCGCTGGGAAAGATTCGTGGCATTTTGGTGAGACTGGACGCATCACGTGGCAAGGGAAGTCACCAGACGCTTTATTTGGGGTCGGCTTTCACTGTGGTTCGCAACCCAAAGGACGAACTGAAAACGGGCACTCTGCACGGCATGTGCTCTCAGATTGGCATCAAGGCTTCGGACCTTTAAGGAGTAAACATGGAACGGTTTGAATACGCAGTACATCTCGCAGCAGCAGACGAAGGCGGCTTTATCGTGACCTGCCGCGACCTGCCCCAACTGGTGACACAGGGCGACGACTTGGCGCATGCCCTCTCAGAGGCGGCAGACGCCATGGACGAGGTTTTCGCGGCCTACATGCAGGGTGGAACCGGTTTCCCTGCGCCCACTAAGGCGCGAAAGGGTGAGCGGCTGGTTGCACCGCCCATAGAGACGATAGCCAAGGCTGCGTTGTACGTCGCCATGAGTGAGGCTGGCATCACCAAGGTGCAGCTTGCCAAGCGCCTGGGTGTTGACGAAAAAGAGGTTCGCCGATTGCTTGATCCTCACTACGGCTCGAAGCTCCCCCGAATTGCCCAGGCCATCAGCTTGCTAGGGCGGCGGTTGGTTATTGGTCTGGAGCCAGCTTGAATATTTTGGCGCACTGACTTTTGCACTCATTCAAGAATTAAAAGTGACCGAAAACAACGAAACCCCAATTCCTGAACACTTGAAAATTTTTCGTGAAGCCCAAAAGCGTGTGGAGCAGGATTTGGAAGAAATCAAGTCACGGCGCTCAACGTTGGAAGCCGGGTGTTGCCGCCGACCGAAAACTGACCCACTTGAGGCCATTGTGCCGATCCAAAACTGACCCAGGTGTTTTACTTGCTCTGCCCAATTTTTGGGCAGAGGACAAACAAGTTGATCACCATGGAAATGTTGGGAAGAATTCGACGGATGTATTTGCGCGACAAGGTGTCGCTGCATGAAATCGCCAAGCGCACGGGTTTGTCGCGCAATAC
>JANMVO010000077.1:0-4840 GCA_031392805.1 Rhodoferax sp.
AACCCAAAGAGATCTGGCCGCAATAGCCGACCAGGATATTCACGCCCTGCGCCGCCAGGGACATGATCACAAACGGAATCAGGATGGCCCGGAAAAAATAGTCGCTGGCCAGCATCGGCACCAGCGCGAAGGCAAAAATCAAGAACAGGCCGACGATGACGCGATCCTGCCTTATCGGGAAGATCTGCTGGTCTGCCCGGTAGCTGGTTTTGAATTGACCGTTTTCTCTGTAGAACATGTTTTATTGAGTCAGTTGTTGCCAGAAGAGAAGATCTGAAGTGTTGGGGACAGGGCTTGCCCACTTCGTGTGGCTGCGGTCTGTCCCACAAGGCATCAAACCCGGTCAATGATTTTCTCGCCGAACAGGCCTTGGGGCCTGAACAGCAGGAAACCCAGCGCCAGCACATAGGCAAACCAGATCTCGATCCCACCGCCCACAAAGGGCCCGAGATAGACCTCGGAGAGTTTTTCGCCGACGCCAATAATCAAGCCGCCAATGATGGCACCCGGCACCGACGTGAGGCCACCCAAAATCACCACCGGCAGCGCGCGCAAAGCCACGGTGGCCAGTGAAAACTGCACCCCGAGCTTGCTGCCCCAGATCATGCCGGCGACCAGTGCCACCACGCCCGCCACACACCAGACGATGAACCAGATGCGGTTCAGGGGGATGCCAATCGACTGCGCCGCCTGATGGTCATCGGCCACGGCCCGCAAAGCCCGGCCGGTCACGGTTTTCTGGAAAAACACGCTCAACATGGCCACCAGCCCGGCCGCAATCGCGGCGGCGATCAGGTCTTCCTTGTTGATCAGCACACCGCCCTCAAAGAGCGACGCCATGATGAAAATCGGCTCTTTGGGCATGCCAATGTCAATCTTGTAGATGCTGCTGCCAAACAGCGATTGGCCCAGGCCTTCCAGAAAATAGGCGATGCCCAGCGTGGCCATCAGCAGCGTCGCGCCTTCCTGATTGACCAGATGGCGCAGCACCAGGCGCTCAACCAGCCAGGCCACCGCAAACATGATCACGGCGGCAATTGCAAAGGCGGCAAGGTTGGCAAAGATCAGACTTTCAATGCCTGTCCGCTTCGGAATCCATTCAGAAAACCGCGCCATCGCCAGTGCCGCAAACAGCACCATCGCGCCCTGCGCAAAGTTAAAAACGCCTGAGGCCTTGAAAATCAGCACAAAGCCCAGCGCCACCAGCGAATACAGCATGCCGGCCATCAGGCCGCCGAGCAACGTTTCAAGAAAAAATGCCATGTTAATTACTCACCCCCGTGGCTTGCTCACTTCGTGTAGCATCCTTCCCCCTTGCAGGGGGCACCACCAGCGGCCTGGCAAAGCCAGTTCCGCGGTGGTTGCTGGAAGGAGACACAACGGTTTTAGTGCAATGCTGCATATTTTTTAAT
This sequence comes from Rhodoferax sp., assembly GCA_031392805.1. GTDB lineage: Bacteria > Pseudomonadota > Gammaproteobacteria > Burkholderiales > Burkholderiaceae_C > JANYCG01. The sequence goes on from JANMVO010000077.1 coordinate 1,413, forward strand.
GTGATGTGCCAAGGTACGCGGCAATGACATCCGGGTTATTGCGGACTTCGTCAGGCGTGCCATCGCCAATTTTTTTGCCATAGTCCAGCACCACCACGCGGTCTGAAATGTCCATCACCACGCCCATGTCATGCTCAATCAGCACCACCGTCGTGCCGAACTCTTCGTTGACTTCCAGCACAAAGCGGCACATGTCCTGCTTCTCTTCCACGTTCATGCCGGCCATCGGCTCGTCCAGCAGCAGCAGCTGCGGCTCCATGGCCAGCGCACGCCCCAGGTCCACACGTTTTTGCAGACCGTAGGGCAGCTGGCCGACGGGGGTTTTGCGATGCGCCTGAATCTCCAGGAAATCGATGATGCGTTCAACCGCCTCGCGGTGCTGCTCTTCTTCGCGCTGCGCCGGGCCGATCCGCAGCGCCTGCCACAGCAGGTTGCTTTTGATCTTGAGGTTGCGCCCGGTCATGAGGTTGTCAATCACGCTCATGCCCTTGAACAGCGCCAGGTTCTGGAAAGTGCGAGCGATGCCCATCACCGCCACCTGGTGGCTGTCCATGTGGCTGAAGGTTTTGCCGCGAAAAGCAATCGAGCCTTGCTGGGGGGTGTAGACGCCGTTGATGCAGTTGAGCAGGGAGCTCTTGCCCGCGCCATTGGGGCCGATGATGGCGCGCACTTCATGGTCGCGCACGTTGAATGAAATATCGGACAGCGCCTTGACACCCCCGAAACTTAAAGAAATATTCTTGACGTCCAGAACGACGTCGCCTGTTATCTTGGCCTGCAGTGTCGTCATGCTGCCGCCTTTACCGGTGCAAAGGTTTTTGCATCGTCAATTCTCAAAGTGGCACTGACGCTGCCCGTGCGGCCATCTTCAAACTTGACCTGAGTTTCAATGAACTGCGAGCTGCGCCCCGCATACAAGGCGTCCACCAGCACTTTGTATTTTTCGGCAATAAAGCCGCGCCGGATCTTGTTGGTGCGGGTCAGCTCGCCATCGTCCGCGTCCAGTTCCTTGTGCAGCACCAGAAAGCGGCTGACCTGACTTCCGGCCAGCAGCGTGTCCGCACTCAAGTCGGCATTCACTTTTTCCACGCATTCCTTGATGAGCTGGTAGACCTCGGGCTTTTGCGCCAGATCGCTATAGCCAGCGTAGGGCAAATTGCGCCGTTCGGCCCAGTTGCCCACCGCGTCGAAGTCGATGTTGACAATCACGCAGACCCGGTCGCGCGCATCGCCAAAGGCCACAACTTCCTTGATGTGCTGGAAAAATTTGAGTTTGTTTTCAACGTATTTGGGGGCAAACATGGCACCGTCATTAACCCCGCCTTTGATTCGACCAACGTCCTTGACGCGGTCAATGATTTTGAGGTGGCCATGCGCGTCGATGAAGCCCGCATCACTGGTGTGGTACCAGCCTTCGGCGGTCAGGACCTCGGCGGTGGCGGCGGGGTTTTTATAGTATTCCTTGAGCAGGCCCGGCGACTTGACCAGAATCTCGCCGTTGTCCGCCACCTTGATCTCCACGCCGGCAATCGGGATGCCCACCGTGTCGGCCCGGGCTTCATGGTCCGGCTGAAGGCAGACAAATACCGCCGTCTCGGTAGAACCATAGAGCTGCTTGAGGTTGATGCCAATGCATCGGTAAAACCTGAACAGATCGGGACCGATCGCCTCGCCGGCCGTGTAGGCCACGCGCACGCGGCTCATGCCCAGGTTATTGCGCAAGGGGCTATAGACCAGGGCATTGCCAACGGCGTACAAGGCCCGGTCAGCGAAGCCCACTGGCTTGCCATCCATCTTCAGGGGGCCGACGCGTTGCGCCACGCCCATGAAGTAATGAAACATCTTGCGCTTGAGCGCCCCCGCATCTTCCATGCGAATCATCACGCTGGTGAGCAGCCCTTCAAACACACGCGGTGGCGCGAAGTAATAGCTCGGGCCAATCTCTTTGAGGTCGATGGTGACCGTGGCCGCCGACTCGGGGCAGTTCACCACATAGCCGCAGGCCAGCCACTGGGCGTAGCTGAAGATGTTTTGTCCAATCCAGGCCGGGGGCAGGTAAGCCAGCACCTCTTCCTTGCTGGTAAGTTTGTCAAAATCGGCACCCGCCTTTGCACGGTTGAGCAGGCTGTTGTGGGTGTGCACCACGCCCTTGGGGTTGCCCGTGGTGCCCGAGGTGAAAAACATCGCCGCCACATCATCGGGCCGCGCCTCATCGATCTGCGCCTTGAACGCAGCGGGATTTTTGCTGCACCAGGCTTGGCCGGACTCAATCAGCACATCAAGCGAAGCCAGACCGGGATCGCTGTAGTTGCGCAGCCCGCGCGGGTTGTCAAAATAGATGTTGGATATTTGCGGGCATTGCGCGCGAATCTCCAGCAGCTTGTCCACCTGTTCCTGGTCTTCGGCAAACACAAAGCGCACATCGGCGTTGTTGATGGGGAACACACATTCGCTGGACGCCGCATCCTGGTACAGGGGAATCGGGATCGCACCCAGAGATTGCACCGACAGCATGGTGGCATACAGTCGTGGCCGGTTGGCACCCACCACCACCATGTGCTCGCCGCGGCGCAGACCCGCCAGGTGCAGGCCGCCCGCAATGGCTTCCACCATCAGCGCCAGATCAGCCCACGACAGTGCCTGCCAGATGCCGTACTCTTTCTCGCGCATGGCGGGTGATGCGGGACGCTGCGCCGCATGCTTTAACAGAAGTTGAGGAAAAGTCGTCTGCATTGCGTGTCCTTGATTCCCTTGCTTTAAAGTAACGTAGAGTTCATGCGCCGGGCGCTTCGCTGGCGGGCTTGACAGCTAGGTAACAGGACGGATACTAGGCGCTCGTTTGACGCCATGCTGTCGTTACGACGACAATTCAGGGAATTTCTTGGGGGGTACTTTCCCTACTGTCCCTTGTCCCAAGTGCCCCACACCACCAAAAAAACAGACCACGCCAACGACCCGTCCCTGTATCAGCGGCGTCGCGCGCCCAGCGTGCAGGAGCTGGCCAACATCCCCTGGCTCAAGCTGCTGCAACCTTCTGAACGGGCGTTGGCGGTGGCCGACATCCAGGTGGGGGATGCCCTGCCCGGCGACCTGGTCTGCCGGGTTGGCCGCCCGGTCACGTACTGGTTCGGCGTGGTGGAAGGTTTGCTCAAAATGAGCACCGACAACAGCGACGGGCAGACCATGACCTACACCGGCGTGCCACCCGGCGGCTGGTTTGGCGAGGGCACCGTGCTCAAGCGCGAGAGCTACCGCTACAACATCCAGGCCTTGCGCAAAAGCTCGGTCGCAGGGCTGCCGGTAGACACCTTTCACCAACTGCTGGACCACTCCATCGGCTTCAACCGGTTCGTGATGAACCAGCTCAACGAGCGGCTGGGGCAGTTCATTGCAGCGCGCGAAATTGACCGCATGAACAACCCTGACGC
>JANMVO010000081.1:0-7410 GCA_031392805.1 Rhodoferax sp.
AAATTGCTGCCTGCGTTGATGGCAGCCTGAACCTGCTGCTCGGCCACGTCCAGCGTCACGTCCAGTGAGAAGCGCAGTGTGATGACTGACGCGCCGCCCGAGCTGGTGGACGACATCTGGGTGAGGCCCGGCATCTGGCCAAACTGGCGTTCCAAGGGCGCGGTGACGGCTGACGTCATCACTTCCGGGCTGGCTCCGGGGTACAGCGTGGTGACCTGGATCGTGGGGTAATCAACCTCGGGCAGGGCTGACAGCGGCAGCAAGCGGTATCCCAGCGCGCCCGCGATCAGGATGGCGACCATCAGCAGCGAGGTCGCCACCGGGCGCAGGATGAAGAGACGGGAGATGTTCATGCGGTGCCGATGCCCGTCACTGGCTTTGCTGCTGGCGCCGCTCACGCATCTGCTGGAAGAAGGCGCGCCGCTCATCCTGCGTCATCTTGTTGACGCGCGCGGCTTCGTCGGTGGGCAGGCGGCTCATCATGGCGCGGGCACGGTCTTGCGCTTCGGGCGGCAGGTTATCGATCCAGCTTGAGGCAGATGGCGCGGCAGATGGTGTTGCTGGCTTGGCTGTTGCCGCAGGCGCTGGGGGCGTGGCTGACACCACAGGCGCAATCACCTCCACTTTGGCTCCCTCGCGCAGTCGGTCTGCGCCGTCGGTCACCACCTTGTCGCCCGCCGCCAGGTCGCCCTGCACGCTGACCCAGTCGCCTTCGGTGGTGCCGATGCGGATGCGGCGAACCGTCACACTGCTGTCGGGCTTCACCACATAGACAAACGTGCCCTGCGCGCCCCGCTGTACTGCGGTGGAGGGCACGGCCAGCGCGTCTTCCAGCGTGTTGACCTGCAGCTTGATGTTGACAAACTGGTTGGGGAACAGCGTGCCATCGGCGTTGGCAAACTCGGCCTTGATCTTGATGGTGCCGGTGACCGCGTCAATCGCGTTGTCGGTGGTGCTGACCTTGCCGGTGGCCAGCACGTTGCGCTGCTCGCGGTCCCAGGCTTCCACCGTGAGCGGATCGGTGCCTTTGAGTTTGCGCGTGATCTGCGCCAGATTTGCCTCGGGCACGGCAAACACCACGCTGATCGGCTGCGTCTGGGTGATGGTCACAATGCCCGCCGCATCACCGGCGTGGACAATGTTGCCAAGGTCCACCAGTTTCAGGCCAAGGCGTCCACTGATGGGCGCGGTGATTTTTGTGTACGAGAGTTGCAGCCGCGCGCTGTCCACCTGGGCCTGGTCAGTCTGCACGCTGGCGGTGAGCTGGCCGACCAGGGCGTCTTGCGTATCCACTTGCTGCTTGGCAATGGAGTCTTTGGCCAGCAGGTCTTTGTAGCGTTCCAGATCGAGGCGCGCATTTTTTAAAAGCGATTGATCACGGGCCATCTGGCCTTGCACCTGGGCCAGCGCAATCTCGTACGTGCGGGGGTCAATCTCTGCCAGCAGCGCACCCGCCCTGACCAGCTGGCCCTCTTTGAAGCGGATGGCCTTCAGCTCGCCATCCACCCGCGCGCGCACCGTCGCCGTGTTCAGCGCGCTGATGTTGCCGATGGCCGACAGCACCACTTTCACATCCTGCTTGCGTGCCGCCGCAACCGACACCGGCTGCACCCGGTTGGCACCGCCAAAACGGCGTGCGTTGGCGCCTCCAACCCCGCCGCCCTGGCCACTGGGCCCGCTTGTGCCACTGGCCGCGCCGGCCGGTCCAAAGGCCACACCTGCCGGCCCCAACGCCACGCTTGAATCGCCTTGCGTTGCATTGCCCGCGCGCTGGCTCCACCACCAGCCACCTGCACCGGCAGCAATCAGCATCGCAACCAAAGCCAGTACCACGGGGCGCGACAGGCCGGTTTGCCTGGGTGCGTGGCTTGCGGTGGTGGAGCAAATTTTCATGATGCTGGTGGATTCTGTGAGACCGGCTCCGCAGCGTGACATACCGGGGTTGCGGACCGGCTTTCGGGACCGGGTTGATGCGACGGGTTGGTGCAACGGGTCGATGCGAATTTGTCAGGTTACCGCATTTGTGCAGGCGCGCTTGTCAGACGCGTTGCCGCCCGGTAAACGCTGCGTAAAGACGTTGCGCCTTAAAATCTTGTAATGCGCCTCTCGCCCGACCAAATTGCCTCCATACGCCAGACCGTTCTACAGTTGGCAGGAGGCTCTGCGCATGTTTGGCTGTTCGGTTCCAGAGCGCACGACCATCAGCGCGGTGGCGATGTGGACTTGTTGCTGGAACTCGATGAGGCCATCGAAGAGCCCGCGCTCCTGTCGGCCATGGTATCGGCCAGGATTTCACGCGGCATGCACGGGCGCAAAGTGGATGTGCTGATCAAAGCCCCCAATCTCAAGCATTTGCCGATTCATACGGTTGCACTGGCCGAAGGTGTGCGACTATGAAGATGGCTGCACCGCTGGCCGCGCGTCTGGAATTCCTGTCGCGTGTGGCTGGCAAAGAGTGCACCCACCTGTTGGACACGGATCGCCGCCTGTTCAGCGATCTGTTCACGATTGAGATGGCTCAAAGAGTTGAAGCAGATCCCGTTTTGGCCGAGCGTCTGGACGCATTTGTGAGCCGCTTTGGTCGCCTGCAGGACACCGTCGGCGACAAGCTGTTGCCCGCCTTGCTAAGCGCTTTGGCAGAAATCCCTGGTGCGGCAATCGATAACCTGGACAAGGCCGAGAAGTTGGGTTTTATCGAATCTGCGGATGACTGGGTGGCGATGCGGCGCCTCAGAAATCAAATGGTTCACGAATACATCGAAGACATGGCTGTCCTGGCGAGTGCGCTGCGAAGCGGGCATGGGTTTGTTCCCACGCTGGTTGCCTCAGCCCGCCGCTGCATGGCGCAGGCTGAGCGCCTTCTTCGAGCCTAGCAGCCTGTCGTAAAGTGGTATTGCGGTTTTCATGCATTCTCAAACCAATCGCTATTATTAAAATAGCTTATTATGTATATTCCACGAGGGCTATAGGCCTATTTGATAGGTAAATTGCTTCAGAGCACAGCTAAAATGCTGCCAAAACGGTTCGGAATCCATCGCGGGCCGCGTGCGTTTACCCTGCGGCCCGAGCCGCCGTCCAGCGGCGCAGTTTGTCATGTGCGCCGTTGGTTGCGGGGTTCATTTCAGCATCGTGGTTGGCCAGCTTGGCACACAGCTCAATCACATAGCCGTTGGGGTCGCGGAAATAGATCGAATGGATGAAGCCATGGTCCGACACGCCCCGCGTCTCAATGCCCTGCGCTTTGCCTTTGGCCAGCATCTGCGGCAGCACCGGTGCGTCAACTTCAAGTGCGATATGCAGATCAAAGTCATGCTGCGCCTTAAAGTCGAACGGCATTCCGGGTGCCTCGAAGAACGCCAGGTACGAGCCATCGTCCAGGCCGTAGAAGGTGTGCAGCACCTGGGTGGCCCGCCCGCTTTTGGTCTCATTGATCTCCAGCGTGCCAGCCAGGGGCAAGCCCAGGAAACCCTCATAGAAGTTGCGGGTCTGCTCCGAGTCGCGGCAGCGGTATGCGTTGTGATGCAGTTTGCGAATCATGGTGAGAGGCTCCTTGCCAAAGATTGATGAACGGGTTGATGATGAACTTGCCAAGCTTGATAATGGCGGCGCCGGCTCAAAGCGTCAGCACCGGTCAGGGGTCATAGAATTTTATGTTGATGTCTCCAATGTCAGGCGTTTGAGCGCGCCATCATGTTAACGAACCGGATGTCAGGCGCGCCGGGCACGCCGGCTTTGCCCAAGGCCGCGCGAAGCTTGGGTGACGGCGCAAAGGCGTGGGCGCGCTCCTCGTGTACTTTCAGAGCGAGCCGTGTCCGATGCAAATTCTCGATATCGAGCGGCTCGGGCGGCACGGTCAAAGACGGCGTGATCGAAGTGCAAGGTGATCACTGCGAGCAGGTGATGCAGGCGCTGATCAAGCAAGGCTACAACGCGAAGCGGGCGGGAGGCTGACGTGAGCCCTGAAGACCTGCCGCTGTTGCTGGCACGAGAAATGCCCTTCGGCAAATACAAGGGCAGGCTGATTGCCGACCTGCCCGGCGGATATCTGAACTGGTTTGCCCGCCAAGGCTTTCCCAAGGGTGAAATCGGCCGTCTGCTGGCGCTGATGCATGAGATCGACCACAACGGACTTTCGTCGTTGCTCGATCCGCTTCGCAAGCGGTGAGCCGGTAACGGCCTTGGCAGTTTGATTGCTCATGCGTGCATGGCGGCGTATTCCCGCGCGGAAGGCAATTCACGCGGAAGCATTTTTGCCGTTGGCCGGGTTACTTCCCACCCCAGGCATGCAAGCCAGATGGAACGTGGAATGGGTTTGGCGGCCGTGCGGTAATAGCTGACCATGCGTCGGCTTACGCCAAGCGCGTCAGCGGCGCCCGACAGCGACAGCTGGTTGCGGTGCATCCACGCGCCAAACATTTCATGGCTGACTTCGCCGGCCTGCTCTTTCGCCCATGCATGGACGTTGTCCGGCCCCAGCTCTGTATCAAACCATTCAATGCTGAACCCATCGGTGTGCACCGTCTTGAACACGTCTGGCTTCCTGATTTCTGCAAAAACGGCACCCCGCAGAACCTTGGAGACGTCTACATCGAGCACCTCGCCAGTGCTCCAGAAGGTGCGTAGGCGCAAAGGCTCCAGGGCTTCAACAGCCTGGAGTTTGGGATAAAAAAATTCAGTCATGGGTTGCACCTCCGCCATTCACTCAAAAGAAACTGCCTTTCTTCAGCGATCCATTCCAGAGCGCCTCGGACCTCTCGGGACGCCAACTTGCCAATGATCAACAAGGTTTCAATTTCGACAATGCAATCACGTCCATCACCCTTCACAACATGGACATGCGGTGGGGGATGATCGCCAAAATACATCAAAACACGGCAATCCTGAAATTTCTGCAACGTAGGCATGCCCGGGAGTATAGTGCAACTGTTGCACTACCACACTTTCAAAAACACGAGGCGCGGGAAGTGCCGAGATCAATGTCGAACCAGCAGTGACATTGGTTTTTTGGCAGCGAAAGAAAATACGAGTTGTTTTGCCAACTAGATGAGGCGGCACCTCCCAGGCACCTGCTGGCTTGACGAACTCACCCAAAAAAGTATACTTTAAAGTATACTTAATCCGGTCAATTGCAAGGAGTTATCGCCATGTCACAAATCACGCTGTATCTGGACGATGCCACCCAGGCGCTGGTGGAGCAGGCCGCGCTGGCCGATGGCGTGTCGAAAAGTCGCTGGGTGGCGGAAATCATCCGTAAACACGCCGCCCATGAATGGCCCCAAGACTGCCTTGCGCTGGCCGGACGTTTTGCAGATTTTCCCCTGCGCGATGCTGCAAGCGTGGGCAGTTTCCCCGCTGACCTGCCTCGCCTGGCTTTTTGATGGGTTGCCATGCTGATTCTTGACAGCAACACCATCAGCTACTACTTTCGCGGCGACCCGCAAGTGGTGCCGCGCCTGCAAGCCCTGCGTCCCGCCGAGGTTGGCGTGCCAGCCATTGTTGAATATGAACTGCGCTATGGGCTGCTGTGCTTGCCGGGCGACGCCGCAGCCCCTCGTTTAACGGCATTGGCGCAATTGTTGCGACCCATGCAGCGATTGCCGTTCGACAGTGAATGTGCGGCCCTCGCTGCCCGAATTCGCGTCGACCTGGAGGCCGCAGGAACGCCCATCGGCCCGCACGACACGCTGATTGCCGCTACGGCGTTGCGTCATCAGGCGACGTTGGTCACGCGCAATAGCCGCGAATTCTCCCGGGTGCCGGGTTTGCATTGGCTCAATTGGCACAAGGCCACATGAGCGTCCGCCATTGCGCCAGTGCCTATGCTAATGCCAATTCGTGCGCGGATTTTGGAATTATCCAACAGTTCGTTGGACGATTGCCCTCGTCTGATATGCATAGCCAGCTACTTAATATATAGCATCTTGGCTTGCCTCACCAGCCAGGCTCAAGCCACGATGGCTTCAAGGCCTTTTTTGTCAATGAGCTGGAGCAACTTGGCCGCAGCACCGCTAGGGTGCTTGCCTGACCTGGGTGACTCCCATTTCTGAACTGCTGACAGGCTTACGTTCAGCATGGATGCCAGCACCGACTGGCTCACTTTGGCCTTGCCAACGCGAATGGCCGTGACCCTTTCCGGTGTGTACTCTGGCGGTGCCTCGCAGATGAGTTTCATCTTGGCCATGTCCTGTTTGGAAATCAAGTCATGGTTTTGGAGCGCCAGAGCCATCTCCATCATTTCATCCAATACCCGGTTCTTGGGCTTGCGCTTATCAAGGGACATTGCAAATTTCCTTCAAAATTTCTGCCGCAATCAGCTCTGCCAATTTTTGGGCATCAGCGGCTTGAAGCCCAGAGGCAATGATCTTGGCCGCCTCAACTTCGGGGTCTGAAAAATCCGTTCCTGGTTTACTTTTCTCCCGACCTGCCAAAAAGAAAATTGCGTCTTTGTGCTTCTTCGCTACCAAAATGCGCGGCGACCCACTCTTGCCCTGCCCAGGCAAAGCAACGCGTTTCTTGCACAGCCCGCCACCCAGATCAGCTTCAAACAAACCCTGCTCAATCTCACGTTCAGCCTGGCACAACGCTGAATCACTCACCACTTTGCGAGCCCAGCGGCTGAAGGTCTTGGTTTTGAAGACTCTTTTCATATTCGGGATTCTATCAAACTATAGCACCAAGTGCAATAGAGGTTCGCGAGCAGGCGCTGTTCGACTTGGGCCTTGTCGGCGGCGCTCCCGGACGTGTATGCGCAGTCCCACGGTGTAGTGCGGCTCAAAATGCACAAGGCCGTATTGCACTGGGCTGGCTGGTTTACCCCGGTTTCGCAAGCAGCGCCATGGTGGATTTTGGCGAAATAGCCAAGATTTCCGGTCAAATAAGCCTCTAGCCCTTGTTCAATATACATAACTAGCTACTTAATATATAGCATTTTAGCTCGCGTCACAAAAAAATGCTTCTTGAATGGTCGGCATTGACGCGCCTGGCAGACGCTGCAATTTCTTCCGCATCTTTCCGGCGGTATTCCCGCAACAGTGATTGAAGTTACCAGTTGGGGAAAATTGATGCTGCTGGCTTTTGACTCTGAGCGGACCTTTGTTTGATTGGCCTGACCGACAGCAATGCAGCGTTGCCGGATATTCGCGAATGCCCGCTGTCTGGCAGCCCAGTCGCATGCTTTGGGTTGCGGGGCAGCCGCCGTTCGCGGTCAGCTCCTTGGTACCCAAAGCGGTCAGTCGTCGCTGAACCTGTCATTCGCAAAGACGTTCCAGCCTTGCCTGTCCGGTTTCTTGCCAAGCCGGGTCGCTATCCCCTCAACGATGGGGAAATTGCGCCCAAGAGCGGTGCTTCGTGCCACTTTTGCTGGCAGACGTGCGATGCCGCCCCCACTTGGGAACTGAAAATATCCAAAAT
>JANMVO010000082.1:0-5285 GCA_031392805.1 Rhodoferax sp.
ATTTTGGATATTTTCAGTTCCCAAGTGGGGGCGGCATCGCACGTCTGCCAGCAAAAGTGGCACGAAGCACCGCTCTTGGGCGCAATTTCCCCATCGTTGAGGGGATAGCGACCCGGCTTGGCAAGAAACCGGACAGGCAAGCTAAAAAGAGCGTGGGCGCGAAGTGCGGCGAAGCCAAAAAAAATGGACCGCTGAGGTCCATTTTTAGCCGACATTCCCCAAGTCCGACAGGCTGCTTAAGCGTCGGATTCCTGGCGCAATATCAAGCCGTCGCCATGGGTGTCCATCGCCTTCATTGTGTCTGCATTTACGGCGCTGCTTTTTCAGGTGGCTGTTTGAACTTGGTGCCATCTGCACCGGGTTTTGCAGTTTTTCTAGACTCGATCTTCTTTTCCGCCGCCGCCTCAGTCTTGGCACTCAACTCGGGGGTTGTATCGATTTCAGCTTTCTTTTTTATCTTGGTGCCATCTGCACCGGGTTTTCTACTTTTTCTGGCCTCGGCCTTCTTTTCCGCCGCAGCGGCAGCTTTGGGGGTAACTGCGGGGGATGTTTCGAATTCAGGTACTTTGGCGGTTTGCGCAAAAGCGGCTGCGCAAGCCAACGCTAAAGCAGCGGTCACTAAAACTTGTTTCATCTTCGATCTCCAGAGGTTTTGGACGGTATTGCCCAATCGACATTGTATTACCCAGACTTCATTCTCAAAGGATTCGTCACTAAGCGCTGTAGGACAACGCCCGTAGAAGTGGTAAGCCGTGCCGCCGTGTTGGAGGCTTGCGCTGATATTGCCTGCGATTGGCGTGTGAAGCCAAGGTAAAAAACGGACCGCCGAAATGGCTTGAACGGCTTGAAATCCTGAATGCTATAGTATTTATAACTAACTATGCTTGTTACACAAGGGCTACAGGCACGTTTGACAGTTAAAATAGGCCAATTTTGATATTTTGGAGGATGCAATGCCTATCTGGAAAAGACCGGTTTCGGTGGCGCACTTAACCGCCATTCATGTGGACACCGCCGTGGCCACGCTGGGCATAGAGTTCTTGGAAGTCGGGGAAGATTTCATCAAGGCCCGCGTGCCGGTGGACCGCCGCACCAAACAACCCTTTGGCCTGCTGCACGGCGGTGTCAGTGTGGTGCTGGCCGAGACATTGGGCTCGTGCGGGGCGTCAGCTGCCGCGCCTGATGGCTACCGCTGCGTCGGGCTGGACATCAACGCCAACCACTTGAAGGGTGCCATCAGCGGCTGGGTCACCGGCGTCACGCGCCCGCTGCACATTGGACGCACAACGCAGGTGTGGCAGATTGACCTGTTCAACGACGCAGGCGAATTGACCTGCGTGTCGCGCATTACCATGGCGGTGCTGGCACCGCGCTAGCAGCCACCCTCACCAAAACGTGCCAGAGTGGGCCGCACAACAAAAAGCCCGCATGAAGCGGGCTTTTTGTGAAGACAGAGGCGAGTTATTTGGCAGGCATCTTCTTGGCGGGTTTTTTGCTTTTCTTTGGCTTTGCGGTAACGTTCATCATGAGGTGCTTTCGGGTAGGTTGAATAAACTTTAACGACGTTTGGCAAGCACAGTGACCTGGCGTTCCTTTCGTCGTACTGCCGCAGGGTTCTACAGCCGCGAGAGTATAACGGTACAAGTTTCTGGCGCGTTGACAGCATTGGCAAAAAGACAACAATCTAACGCAGCCAGCCTTAGACCCGTCCGAGATCAGCCCAGTTTTACCGCCAGCCATGACACCAGCGTCCCCGCACGTTTCACACGCCACAGCCAGGCCACCCTACCGACACCGCGATTTTCTGCGCTTTCTGATGTGTCGCCCGTTTTACTGGATGCTGCTGTTTTTGATAGTGGAAGCGCTGTTGGCGGCCAGTACCACGGCGCTGATCATCCAGGCCGGGCGCGACATCGCCGAACAGGAGTTCCTGATTTCGGATTTTGCCTGGATTGTGGCGGCGCAGTCAGCCGCCTATCTGGTGGGGGCCACCAGCTGGGTTTTTGCCGAGCGGGCGGGCTTTGGTGCCTTTGGCCGCTACATGCTGCGTTTTGCGCGCGACAACCGGCACTTGCCAGCCCTGTTGACCGACAGAACCCAGCGCGACCAGGTGGAGCCATTTCTCACCAACGAAGTCTTTCATATCCTCTTTGAACTGATCTACGAGCTGGAGGCGGATCTCAAACTCTTTTTTGGTCTGATTTTCAACTCGGCGGTGTTGGGTTATGCCATCGACGCGGGGCTGCCTCTGGTTTACGCCAGCGTTTTTGTGCTGCTGCTGGCGCTTCAATGGCTCGTGCGCAGGCCAGTCGCTGCCGCCTACCTGACCCAGCAGCGCACCACCAACCGCATGACCGGCCACACCTACACCGCCTGGGACAACATCACCACCGGCAACCGCTACAACTACCGGCTTTGGCATGCCGGCTTCAAAGTGCGACTGCGCGACGCCTTGACCGCGCAGATTCGCGCCATTCTGGCGCGCGAAGGCATGGCGGCGGTCAGTGGAGTTTTCGCCCTGGTGGTGGTGTTCAGCTATCTGGCCTGGGTGGCGGGGCGCAATGTGCTGGATACCGGCCTGCTGATCGCGCTGGCCGCCACACTGCCGCGCCAGATTGACCTGTCGTACAACGTGCATGGCCTGGCGTCTGGCTGGAACGACCTGCTGGCGGTGTGGACGCGCATCGGGGGTGCCTGCGCAGCCATGCGGCCCGCGCCCGATGCGCGGTTCGAGGCGCGCATCCGGTTTGCGGGCGTTGCGCTTTATTCGGGCGGCGTGGGCGTGCCTTGCGCCAGCGTGGACGAAGCCCTGGCCCGCGTGCAGGCGCAGCCCGCCGGACGCTTGCTGGTGCGCGGGAGCAATGGCTCGGGCAAGTCAACGCTGCTGGTCGCGCTGAAGGGGCGGCTGGGCTCGCGTGCGTTTTACTGGCCGACCAACGACAAACTGGCCTTTGCGTTTGCGGCGGCTCGGGCTACCAGCGCGGGACATGATTCGGATCGCGATTCGGATAGCGACGCAGGAAGCCACCCAGACAGCAACCGAGACAGCGACCTAGAAAGCGATCCGGATGGCGATGCGCAGATGCCGCGGGGCAGCACCGCCAGCACAAGCGCCCGCCAAGTTTCTGGCAAAGTGGCTGCCGCGCCGGGGTTTTCTTCGGGCGAAAAACAGCTTGAATCACTGCGGGAAATTGTGGCGCGCACTGCGGCCCAGGTCTACCTGCTGGACGAGTGGGACGCCAACCTGGACGCCAAAAACCGCGCCGCAGCCGAGGCGCTGGTGGCCAGCCTGGCCGCGCGCGCCGGGGTGGTGGAGATTTCGCACCGGGACCGGGTTTGATGCCTCATACCCCAAGCGAATGACGAATGATTGAAGTTTTGCGCGGGGCATTGCAAAATGAACCCGGCCAAGAAAAGCCTATCGTGATTTTTCGGGCCATCGACAAGGAAACGGCATGACGATTTTCAAGAATTCAACCGCCTGGCGCGCCGCGCCGCTGGCGCTCTCCGTGTTCGCGCTGTCGGCCTGCGGCGGCAATGACGACCCAGTGCCGCCGCCCGTAGCTTTGAAGACCTGCGTGCAGTCCACCAGCACGGGCAGTGTGGTGGTGGGCTCAGGCCTGCCCGGCGACCCGGCGATTCCCGAGCCTTCATCGGGTTACAGAACAGGCAAAAAAGCCTTGAGCGCCAACAGCTTCATGGTCGTCACCGCCAACCCGCTGGCCACACAGGCTGGCTGTGACGTGCTGGCCGCTGGCGGCACGGCGGTGGATGCCGCCGTGGCCGTGCAGGCCGTGCTCGGGCTGGTGGAGCCACAGTCGTCCGGCCTGGGCGGCGGGGCGTTCATGCTGCATTACAAGGCCAGCAGCAAAACCCTGCAAACCTACGACGGGCGTGAGTCCGCACCGGCCGCTGCGACCGAAGACTATTTGCGCTACGTCGGCAGCACCGACAAAACCAGCCCGCTGCCCAACCTGGGCAACCTGTTTTTAAACACCAAGGCCAGTGGCCGCTCGATTGGCACGCCAGGTGCCGTGCGCATGCTGGAGCTGGCGCACCAGGACCACGGCGGCCAACCCTGGGCGGGCTTGCTCAACCCGGCCATCAAATTGGCGACCGACGGCTTTTCCATCAGCGGGCGCATGGCAGCCGCGATTGACGGGGCCAAGACTGATTTCCTGCGCGATCCGGAAGCTGCTGCGTATTTTTTGAATGCTGATTTCACGCCCAAAGCGCTGGGCACCAAGCTAAAAAACCCCGCCTACGCCGCCACGCTCACCCTGCTGGCGCAAGGCGGCGCCAATGCGTTTTACACCGGGCCGATTGCCCAGTCCATCGTGGACAAAATCAAGATCGCCACGGGCGGCGTCACCACCGCCGTGGCCATCACGCCGGGGCTGACCGAGCTGAGCGACCTGGCCAACTACCAGGCGATTCGCCGCACGCCGGTGTGCGGCAATTACCGCGCCACCGTGGTCTGCGGCATGGGGCCACCGTCGTCGGGCGGCCTGGCGGTGGCCCAAACCCTGGGCATTCTGGACAACTTTGACTTAGCCAGCCATGGCCCCACCGGGGTGAATGCCGAGGGCGGCAAACCGTCCATCATGGCGGTGCATCTGGTCAGCGAGGCCGAGCGCCTGGCCTATGCCGACCGCAACAAGTACGTGGCCGACACCGACTTTGTGGCCCTGCCCGGCAGCGGCATTGATGCCCTGCTGAACAAGGATTATCTGAAAGGCCGCGCCGCCTTGATCTCCACCACCCGGAGCATGGGCACTGCGGCGGCGGGCGTGTTCCCCAACGCGGTCGCACTGGGCAGCAGCGCCAGCGAGGGCAAGGGAACCTCCCACATGTCCATCGTGGACAAATTCGGCAATGTGCTGGTGATGACGACAACGATTGAGTCTGGCATGGGCTCATTCCACTTCACGCGCGGCTTTTTGCTCAACAACCAGTTGACCGATTTTTCGTTTGACCCGTCTGACGCGTCTGGCCCCATCGCCAACCGGGCGGCGCCACTCAAGCGCCCGCGCAGCTCCATGGCCCCGACGATTGTGTTCAACAAGGCGCCAGACGGCACGCGCGGTGATTTTCTGATGGCCACCGGGTCGCCCGGCGGTGCCAGCATTATTCAGTTTGTCGTCAAAACCGTGGTCAGTGCGGTGGACTGGAAGCTGGACGCGCAGCAAGCCTCGTCGATGGTGAACTTTGGGGCCAGCAACAGCGCCACCACCGGCGTGGGCGGCGAGCACCCGGCCATTGACGTGAGCAACAGCGGCCTGAAT
>JANMVO010000083.1:0-4144 GCA_031392805.1 Rhodoferax sp.
TATGGAGCAGTTGCTCAATAGCTGGCTCGCTGAACAAAAACCGGCGAGTCCGGAATTGGTCAGCCTTTCAGGCAAGGCGATGACCGGCTTTGGCAGGTGGGTTGAGGACATTGCAGCGGGCACAGACGTCATGTGGAGCGCTCAGGCCTTTCGCGAGGCGGCAGACGCGTTGCGAATTGAGCAGCAACTGATAGTCCTGCGGTTTCCGGGATCTGTTGATGACGCAACTATCACGGCGGCAGTTGACACTTCAGCAAATGAGGTGCCATTGTCTGAATCATTGGAATGGCCTGAATTCCAGAACACCGACGTGTTCCACGAAGTGGTCGAGGCACCGGATAGCGTTCATCCAGAATTTGTGTCTGCTGAGGCATTCGATCTTGAGGCCACCCAGGGTTTTGCGATAGCTGCGGACGCAGCACCAGTTTCCGCTTTAACAGTTGACATAACAGATCTTGACAGAGTCGATTTTGAATTCAGCGTGGCATCAAGTGAGCCTGATTTCGCGCCGACCAAAATTGTAATTGCGGATGAAGATATCTTTGCGCCTGCACCACTGGACGCAGTTCACTTGGAACCAGTTCAGCTGGAAGTGGTTCAGCTAGAAGCGGTTCAGTTTATCGAGCCCGCTGCGCAGGACAGCCTGTCGGCAGTGTCTGATCTCGAAGACGCGGGCGCTGTGTCCGAAGAGCGCGAAGACCCGGTCAAAATCATCGGGCCTCTGCGCATCGGCATTCCTCTGTACAACGTTTATCTTAACGAGGCCGACGAGTGGTCGCGCCGTTTGCTGACCGAATCAAGCGAATGGGCCATGGAGTTACATCGACCGGTGGCAGATTCCACCGTCGCACTGGCACACTCTTTGGCTGGCAGTTCTGCTACTGTCGGATTTTTGGCGGTGTCAGATGTTGCGCGGGCTTTGGAACAGGCCTTGCAACACCTTCAACTGCACGTTCGAGGCGATGCAAAACATGCGGAGGTTTTCACTTGGGCGGCGGAAGACATCCGGCGTTTGTTGCACCAGTTTGCGGCTGGATTCCTTAAAGAGCCTGACCGGCAGATTCTCGACGCGCTGAAATTGATCGCGCAGACTGATTTTCCGGTGAGTGCCCCCGGTGCCTTGCCGGACCATGAATTTTCGCAGCCGGAAGAGGTGCAAACCATTGCACCCATCGGTATTGAGCCCGAGTTCATGGCCAAGCCTCACGATGCAGCGGCGCTCGAGCCGGCAACGCATGATTTTTCTGAACCGGTTCGGCAGGCACCAACATTGCCCGCCGCAACGCTGAACATCGCGGCAGCGCCTTTGCTGATTGATGATCACGACGATGACATCGATCTGACCGATGCACTTGACGCTGATCTTTTCCCTATTTTCGAGGAGGAAGCATTCGAGTTACTGCCCCGACTGGGAGGCGCGTTAAGGCAATGGTCGGTGCGCCCCGCCAACTTTGAGGCTCGCAGCGAAGTATTGCGTGTGCTGCATACGCTTAAAGGCAGCGCCCGCCTGGCAGGTGCCATGCGTCTGGGCGAGATGGCCCACCGCCTGGAGTCGGTCATTGAGCAACTTGGGTCAGAGTTTCTGGAGACCACGCAGCTAGAGCCTTTGCTGGCCCGATTTGATGCAATCCAGGCCAACTTCGAAACCATGCGCACCAGGCCAGAACAAGCCATGGTTTTGCCCGAAGCGATCAGTGCTGCCGATGCACCCGTTCCAGCATCCGTCAATAAAGCGCGCACAGTGCGGCCAGCCTCCGCTTTGGCGCCATTGCGCCAGATTGCCAACACATCGGTACGGGTCCGCTCCCAACTGCTGGATCGACTGGTCAATCAGGCGGGCGAAGTCATGATTACACGCTCACGACTGGCTTCCCGGCTGGGCCAGTTGCGCGGGTCTCTGGTTGATTTGTCTGGCAATCTGGACCGCCTTCGCAGTCAGTTGCGTGATATTGAGGTGCAGTCCGAGTCGCAAATGCAGTCGCGTATGGCGCTTGTCAAAGACACCGCGCAGGAGTTTGACCCGCTGGAATTTGACCGCTTCACACGGGTCCAGGAACTCACCCGGATGATGGCCGAATCCGTCAATGACGTTGCCACAGTTCAGCGCAATCTGCAGCGCACCGTGGAAGGCACAGAAGACGACCTGATTGCGCAGGGGCGTCAGGCCCGCGAATTGCAGCGCGACTTGCTGCGCACGCGCATGGTGGAGTTTGAAGGCATTTCAGAACGCCTGTACGGTGTTGTCCGCCAGGCCGCCAAAGACGTTGGCAAGCAGGTGCGGCTGGACATAACCGGTGGCTCCATGGACATTGATCGTGGGGTGCTGGAGCGCATGGCCCCGGCATTTGAGCACCTGCTGCGCAATTCAGTGGCGCACGGCATTGAAGACCCGGAGACTCGCGTCAAAGCCGGCAAGCCTACGACAGGCACCATCACGATCAACTTGCAGCATCAAAGCAATGAAGTGTCGGTCGAATTCAATGACGATGGGGCGGGCCTGGACTTGCAGCGCATCCGCGACAAAGCGGTGTCCAGCGGCGTCGCACCCAATGCGCACGCCATGACTGACATGGAGGTCACTGACCTTATTTTTGCGCCGGGCTTTACAACCGCGACCGGCGTCACTGAGCTGGCCGGGCGCGGCATTGGCATGGACGTGGTTCTGTCCGAAGTGAACGCCCTGGGCGGCCGCATCGAAACCAGCAGCGAGCGTGGCAAAGGCACCCGGTTCAAACTGGTGCTGCCCTTAACCACGGCGGTGACGCAGGTGGTGATGTTGCGTTTGGGCGAACTTGTCTTCGGCGTTGCGGCCAACGTGACCGAGATTGTGAAACGCGTGCCGATTGCCGATCTCGAGCTGGCCTACAGGACTGGCGAGTTCACGCATGCGGGCGAACAGATTCCGTTTTTCTGGGCCGGCGCCTTGTTGCAGGTTTCATCGCACAGTGATGAGGCGACCGCCAAGAATCTTCCGGTCACCGTATTCAGGAGCGCCGGGCAGCGGGTGGCTGTTCACGTTGACGAGGTGTTGGGGAATCAGGAGGTCGTGGTCAAAAATCTGGGACCTCAACTGTCGCGTCTTCCCGGTCTCACCGGCATGTCGGCGCTGGCGTCGGGTGCTGTCGTCCTGATTTACAACCCGGTGGCCTTGGCATCGGTGTATGGTGATCAGGCTCGCAAGCTGCGTTTGACCGCGCACTCGGCCTTTGTCTCTGGGCAGCCTGCCTCTTCGCTGGCGCGAGGTGTGGCGCAGGTGCCCTTGATCATGGTGGTGGACGATTCGATCACAGTACGCCGCGTGACTCAGCGCTTGCTCAAACGTGAAGGCTACCGCGTTGTTTTGGCGGCGGACGGTCTGCAGGCATTGGAGCGTTTGCAGGATGAGAAGCCGGCCATGGTCCTGTCCGACATTGAAATGCCGCGCATGGATGGCTTCGATCTGGCTCGCAATATCCGCGCTGACCCCAGATTGCGAGACTTGCCCATCATCATGATCACGTCACGCATTGCCGAGAAGCACCGTGAGCACGCGCGCGAGCTGGGCGTGGACCACTACCTTGGCAAGCCGTATTCCGAAGACGAGTTGATGGGTTTGGTGCGGTACTACTGCGCCACCCCAATTGAGGCATAAAAAATACCTCCAGCCCTCGTCAATAGTGCGTTGTTAGCTATACATAATGAAGCAACTCAATTGCGCACTGCCTCTGGCGTGTCAGTCCAGTCTCAGACCGCCTTCTTGACGGCTGCGTAGCGTTGCAGCGTCAAAGCGCGCGCCATATCATGCGCCACGACGGGCAACGGGTAGTTCATGCCCAACTCAACACCCGCTGCCAGCAGCGCCGTCGGGCTCGCCATCCAGGGGGCGTGCAAGTCAGCTGTGGGCAGTTTGGCCAGTTGCGGCAGGTAGCGGCGAATGAACTTGCCTTGCGCGTCAAACTTTTCGCTCTGGCTGATGGGGTTGAATATGCGGAAGTAAGGTTGTGCGTCGCACCCACTTGAGGCTACCCATTGCCAGCCGCCGTTGTTGGCGGACAGGTCGAAATCATTCAGCTTTTCGGCAAAGTATTTTTCACCCCAGCGCCAGTCGATGCCAAGGTCTTTGACCAGAAAACTTGCGGCCACCATTCTGAGCCGGTTATGCATG
>JANMVO010000102.1:0-6233 GCA_031392805.1 Rhodoferax sp.
TTGGCCAGCGCGATTTCGCACTTAATCTTGCCGGTTTTCCAATGCAGGTTGAGCGGCACCAAGGTGTAGCCTTTTTGCTCCACTTTCGCGGTCAGGCGCTTGATCTCTTCGCTGTGCATCAGCAGTTTTTTGGTGCGCACCTTGTCAGGGCTGATGTGGGTGGATGCGGTGTTGAGCGGGTTGATTTGAAGGCCAATCAGGAACAGCTCACGATTGCGAATGACCACATAGCCGTCGGTCAACTGCACCTTGCCTTCGCGCAGGGACTTGACCTCCCAACCCTCCAGCACCAGGCCGGCCTCAAACCGTTCTTCAAAAAAATAGTTGTAGGCTGCCTTCTTGTTGTCGGCAATGCGGGTGTTTTTAGGGGCAGCGGTATCGGGTTTTTTGGCCATGGAAGAGGGGAGGGGTTGCGGGTGGCGTGCGGCAAAAGTTTTCAGGGCCTGTCTACAATCTGCGCGTCACCCCCATTCTATGAAAACCGTTCACAAGTCCGTTCTGATCTGGTACAGCCCCGATGAAATGTACGCCTTGGTGACCGGCGTGGCAGACTATCCAAAATTTCTTCCCTGGTGTGACCATGCCAACGTGGTCGCCAGTGACGAGGCCGGCATGACCGCCGAAATTGGCATCTCTTTCGGCGGTATCCGCCAGTCGTTCACTACGCGCAACGCTCACACCGCCGCACGCCAGGTCGTCATGCAACTGGTTGATGGGCCGTTTTCCCGGCTTGACGGCCAGTGGAATTTCTTCCCCTTGGGCGACGGTGCACAGCGTGCCTGCCGGGTTGAGTTCATCCTCACTTATGGTTTTGACCATTCAACTCTGGCCAGACTGCTGGGTCCGGTTTTTGACAAAATTGCAGGGAGTCTGGTGGATGCGTTTGTGAAGCGGGCTCAGCAGGTCTACGGCTGAACAGGGTGGGCAAAATTGGACTCGGCTTGACATGAGCATCCGGATCTCAGTGGTGTTCGCACCGGTTCCGCGCAATGTCAAGGAGGTTCACCTCACGCTGGCCGATGGCAGCACAGTGGCCAACGCCTTGCAGGCCAGCGGGCTGCTGGTGCAGTTTGCTGAGTTGAATCCTCAAAGCATGATGGCGGGCGTATGGGGCCGCAGAACCGGGCTCGACCAAGTGCTGCGCGATCAGGACAGGGTAGAGATCTATCGGCCCCTTAAAGTGGATCCAAAGGTGGCGCGTCGGGAACGATTCGCCCGCCAGGGTGCAAAAACGGCGGGGCTGTTTGCCAAGCAGCGACCTGGCGGCAAAGCAGGCTACTGAATCTGAATCTGAATCTGAATCTGAATCTGAATCTGAACCCGAGCCAGACCGGGCAGCCCGCTAATTGCAGCTTGCATCCATGATATTTTGCACGCGCTTTGCCTCGGCGGCCCGGGCCGCGTCGTCAAGCACTTCACGCTCGCCCTTGTCATTGGTGCGCGCGATGCGAACACCGGAATCCAGTGTCGCCTTGGCTTGTTTGCCGAGAGCGCAGTTTTCAATTTTTGCCTTGGTAACCCGCTCTTCCTCTGCCCGGCGTTTCGCCGCTTCGGCGTCGGCGGCCTGCTTTTTTCTCTCAGTCAGCTCTTTGTCAACGCCCGACAACTTGGGCACACTGGCTGCGCTTTGGGGGTTTGGCACCGCTGCGGCAACCGCGCTGTCACCGCTGACTGGCACTGCGCTCATGGCTGCTTTGGCCACACTGCCAGGCCGCTTCAGGATATTTTTCTCAAGAACGTCGGCTGGTGGCGCGCGATCACTGTAAACCTTGCGGCCGTCCTTGTCCAACCACTGCCATTGCGCGACAACGCCTGCGCCAATCAGACAGGCTGCACCCACCAAAAGCCGGGGCAGCGTAGTTTTCAAAAGTGTTTGAATCATGCTCATGAGCGGAGTTTAGCGCCGTCGCGAGATAAATGCCTGTAAAAAGGTCCCGTTGGGCTGCCCGGTTCGTCCGTTTATCGCGGCGCACCTCACGGGCAAGCAGCAGTGCCACGGGTACAATCGATTTTTTGGAGCTTTGACATGCGCCTTCTCGGCAAAGCGCTCACCTTCGACGATGTGTTGTTGGTGCCAGCGTACTCCCAGGTCCTGCCCAAGGACACCCGCCTTTCGACCCGTTTCTCCCGCAACATTGCCTTGAACCTGCCCCTGGTGTCTGCCGCCATGGACACGGTCACGGAAGCTCGCCTGGCCATTGCGATTGCGCAGGAGGGCGGCATTGGCATCGTGCACAAAAACCTCACGGCTGCCGAGCAGGCTGCCCAGGTGTCCCGCGTCAAGCGTTATGAGTCGGGTGTGCTGCGCGACCCGGTCGTCATCACGCCCAGCCACACCGTGCGTCAGGTGATAGATTTGTCAGACCAGTTGGGCGTGTCGGGTTTCCCGGTATGCGACGGTGGCAAAGTGGTCGGCATTGTGACCGGGCGCGACTTGCGTTTTGAGACCCGCTATGACATTGCGGTGAGCCAGATCATGACGCCGCGCGACAAGCTGGTCACCGTGCCAGATGGCACCACCCTGGCCGATGCCAAGGCGCTGCTGAACAAATACAAGCTGGAACGCCTGCTGGTGGTTAACAACGCGTTCGAGCTCAAGGGCCTGATCACGGTCAAGGACATCACCAAGCAAACCAGTTTCCCAAATGCCGCGCGCGACGCCCATGGCAAATTGCGTGTGGGCGCGGCGGTGGGCGTGGGGCAGGGCACCGAAGAACGCGTTGAAGCGCTGGTGCGCGCAGGCGTTGATGCCATCGTAGTAGACACCGCGCACGGCCACAGCCAGGGTGTGATCGAGCGGGTGCGTTGGGTCAAGAAAAACTATCCCCAGGTTGATGTGATTGGCGGCAATATTGCCACCGGCGCTGCGGCGCTGGCTTTGGTGGACGCGGGTGCCGATGCGGTCAAGGTCGGCATTGGCCCGGGCAGCATTTGTACCACCCGCATCGTGGCCGGTGTGGGCGTGCCGCAGATCATGGCGATTGACAGCGTCGCAAAAGCCCTCAAAGGCACCGGTGTGCCACTGATTGCCGATGGGGGCGTGCGTTACAGCGGCGACATTGCCAAAGCCTTGGCAGCGGGTGCCAGCACGGTGATGATGGGTGGCATGTTCGCTGGCACCGAAGAAGCGCCCGGCGAGGTCATCCTGTTCCAGGGCCGCAGTTACAAAAGCTACCGCGGGATGGGCAGTATTGGTGCCATGCAGCAGGGCAGTGCGGACCGCTATTTTCAGGAATCCACTACCGGCAACCCCAACGCCGACAAACTCGTGCCTGAAGGCATTGAAGGCCGCGTGCCGTACAAGGGCTCGATGGTCTCCATCATCTATCAAATGGCCGGTGGCGTGCGCGCCAGCATGGGCTACTGCGGCTGCGCCACAATTGAAGACATGCAGAACAAGGCCGAGTTCGTCGAGATCACGACAGCGGGCATTCGCGAAAGCCATGTGCACGACGTGCAGATTACCAAAGAAGCACCGAATTACCGGGCAGAGTAATGGGAACGAATAATAGCTGGCTAATTTACTAAATTGGCCAGATTATGCAAATTGTCCCTGTCCATCAGGCTAAAAATCAGCTTTTCGCAGTCAGCATGAACGCTCCATTTATGACGCCGTTTATCTGGAACTCGCGATGCGCACAGGCAGCGAATTAGCCACGCTTGATCGAAAACTGTGTAACGCAGCAGCAAACTCCGGCATTCTTTGTTTGTCTCTGTAGAGAAAAACCGTGCACCAAAAAATCCTCATCCTAGACTTCGGCTCCCAGGTCACCCAACTCATTGCGCGGCGCATCCGTGAAGCTCACGTTTTTTGCGAAGTGCACCCGTGTGACGTCACCAACGACTGGATTCGGGACTACGCCAAGGACGGCAACCTCAAAGGCATCATCCTCTCAGGCAGCCATGCCAGCACCTACGAAGAGCATGATTTGCGGGCACCGCAGGTGGTCTACGAGCTTGGCATACCGGTGCTGGGCATCTGCTATGGCATGTTCACGATGGCGGTGCAATTGGGCGGCATCGTCGCACCCAGTGACAAGCGCGAGTTTGGCCACGCCGATGTGCGTGCGCATGGGCACACCCAGCTACTCGAAGGCATTCAAGACTACGCAACGTCCATGGGCCATGGCATGTTGCAGGTATGGATGAGTCATGGCGACAAGGTCACCGAGCTGCCGCCCGGCTTCAAGCTGATGGCCAGTACCGACAGTTGCCCGATTGCCGGCATGGCCGACGAAGAGCGCCGGTTTTACGGTGTGCAGTTTCATCCGGAGGTGACTCATTCAAAACGCGGTGCGGCCATTCTGGAGCGCTTTGTGCTCGATATTTGCGGTGCCAAGGCCGACTGGGTCATGCGCGACCACATCACAGAGGCTGTGGAAGCTATCCGCAAACAGGTGGGTGACGAGGAAGTGATTCTGGGGCTCTCGGGCGGCGTCGATTCATCCGTGGCTGCAGCTTTGATTCACCGTGCGATAGGCGATCAGTTGACCTGCGTCTTCGTTGATCATGGCTTGCTGCGTCTGAACGAGGGCAACATGGTGATGGACATGTTTGTCGGCAAGCTGCATGCCAAGGTGATCCGGGTGGATGCCGCCGACCAGTTTTTGGGACATTTGAAGGGCGTGAGCGACCCTGAAGCCAAGCGCAAGATCATCGGACGCGAGTTTGTAGAGGTGTTTAAGGCCCAAGCCCGCGCCCTTCAATCGTCAGTAGATACTAAAAATGGAGCAAATTTAGGTCACGCCGTCGAAAACGAAATCCCGGAAGGTCGTGCCGTCAAAGGCGATATTCCAGGCGGTCGCGCCGTCAAAGGCGACAATCCAGGAGGTCGCGCCGTCAAAGGCGCGACGTTCCTCGCGCAGGGCACTATCTATCCCGACGTGATCGAGTCAGGCGGCGCGAAAGATGGCAAGGGAGGCAGGAAAGCTGTCACCATCAAAAGCCACCACAACGTGGGTGGCTTGCCGGAGCAACTGGGATTGAAGCTGCTGGAGCCGCTACGCGATCTCTTCAAGGACGAGGTGCGCGAACTTGGCGTTGCGCTTGGCCTGCCGCACGAAATGGTCTATCGCCATCCCTTCCCCGGCCCTGGCCTGGGTGTGCGCATCCTCGGTGAAGTGAAGAAAGAATACGCCGACCTGCTGCGCCGGGCCGACGCGATCTTCATCGAAGAATTGCGTAACTTCAAAGACCTGGCGTCCGGCAAAAGCTGGTACGACCTGACCAGTCAGGCGTTCGCCGTGTTTTTGCCGGTAAAAAGCGTGGGGGTCATGGGCGACGGCCGTACTTATGACTACGTGGTGGCCCTGCGTGCGGTGCAGACCAGTGACTTCATGACGGCAGACTGGGCCGAGCTGCCCTACGCTTTGCTAAAAAAGGTATCGAGCCGCATCATCAACGAGGTGCGTGGCATCAACCGCGTGACCTATGACATCTCCAGCAAGCCGCCAGCAACGATTGAGTGGGAGTGACGGGTGATGGAAATATCTATATAAATCAATTGCTTACGTTTTATTGAAGATGATCGTAAATACGACATCAATAGCAGCACAAGTTATTGAAAAATATCAAAAAAAAGTTTTATTTTGACGGCCGGAATTTTTGGAGATGCGGAGGGCGTTTTTTGACGGTAAATCTGCCGGTGAAAATTGGCGTTGTTCGTTGATGCTAATTTTTACCATCAGGCTGCAAGTGAAAACGATCCCTCGCCAGCCTCAATTAGCCTGCGGTTCATTTGTGTTCATCATCGTAAAACGAGCCGCGCATGTCAAAGACCGAAGCCGAACTCATCCAGTTACGTGCTGAGAATAACGCGCTGAAGGCCCTGCTTGCACAGCACGGCATCGCGGTGCCGCAACCATCAAATTCCAACATTGGCGATTCTGCGCTGCAACCCAATGCCAACGAGTTGTCACCCAACGCGAAGGTCAAGCTCTTCCGCCGACTCTTTCGCGGGCGGGAGGATATCTATCCAGTTCGCTGGATAAGCAAGACGACGGGAAAGCCTGGGTATTCGCCCCTCTGCGCCAACAAATGGCGACCCGGCATTTGCAAATTGCCGACCATAAAATGTAGCGAGTGCAGTCATAGCCTATATGCGCCCGTCACTGACCACATCATTCGCCAGCATCTCAGAGGCGAGATCACCGCCGGCGTGTATCCACTACTGGTCGACAACCGATGCTATTTTCTTGCCATCGATTTTGATGAGGCGGACTGGCGCGAAGATG
>JANMVO010000218.1:0-8381 GCA_031392805.1 Rhodoferax sp.
CGGCCCAGCGCCGCCAGCAGCACAATGCCGGTGGCAATCATCCACAGCGGCCACAGGCCGAAGCGCGATACCCACCACGCAAAGGGCGTGATGCCGCCGCCGCTTGCAGACGCGCCGGTGCGGCCCTGCACCTGGCCCAGCAGCACGCCACGGGTGTGCCGGGGCAGCGTATGCGTGATGCGGCCGGTGTGGTCCATGATGACGGTGGCACCGGTGTTGGTGGCACGGATAAAAGGCCGCTCAAACTCCAGCGCGCGCATGCGCGAGATGTTCAGGTGCTGGTCGATGGCGATGGTGTTGCCAAACCAGCCGATGTTGCTCACGTTCACGAAGATGGTCGGCGCTTTGGCGGGGTCAATGAAACGCGCGCCCAGCTCTTCGCCAAACAGGTCTTCGTAGCAGACGTTGGGTGCCAGGCGCTGGCCTTGCCATTCGAATGACGCCTGCCCCACCGCACCGCGATTGAAGTCGCCCAGCGGGATGTCCATCATCCGCGTGAACCACTTGAACAGCGGCGGAATGAATTCGCCAAACGGCACCAGGTGGTGCTTGTCGTAACGGTAGGCCTGGCCTGGCGCTGTCGCCATATCCACAGCCGCTGTGGGCGGATTGGCGCTGGTTTCACTGATGTTTTCAGGCTTGAATGCCACGACTGAATTGGTGTAGCCCGCCTCAAAACTGCCCAGCGGCAGGCCAAACATCACCGCCTGCCGGCCCGCCACAAACGGTTTTGTCAGAGTCGCCCAGTAACCCTCGGGCAATTGCTGTGGCAGCAGGGGAATGGCGGTCTCTGGCGCCACAATCAACGATGCCTGTACCCTGCCCATCTGCTGGCCATACCAGCGAAGGGCGTCGGCCACGCCGGTGCCTGGCTGGAACTTCTCATCTTGGGGAATGTTGCCTTGCAGCAGGGCAACGTCAAGGGTCGCGCCTGGGCTGCTGAATTCTTTGTGGACGATACGCGGCAGCAAATAGGCCCCCAGCGTGGCGGCCAGCACCAGTGTGCCGGCGCGCACCGCCAGGCCCGCAGCCCAGGCCCTGTGACCGGCGACCGGCGTCTGGGCAACCTGCGCTGGCGCCAGCCCAGGCCCGCGCAGCCAGTCCGCGCCCAGGCAAGCCAAAAACGCGGCCAGTGCCGCCAAGCCGTAAGCGCCAATGTACTTTGCAAAAATGGCCAGCCCGTCGATGTGCGCATAGCCTGCCGCGCCCCAGCCAAATCCGGTAAACCAGATGCCGCGCGCCATTTCGGCCAGCATCCACAGCGCAGCAAAAACAATAGCTGACAATGCTTTATGGACGGGGGCTATCGCCACAAACAACGCACAAACCGCAGCATAATAGAGCGCCAATACGCCCGCCAGCGCAAAGACTGCCAGCGCGGCCAGAATGGCCGCCAGGCCGGCATAGGTGTGCATGGCAACGAACAGCCACCAGAAGCTGCCGCACAACCACGCGGTGGTGAAAAGCCAGCCTGACAAGGCCGCCTGGCGGGGCGTGGCGCCACGAAGCAGTTGCCAAGCCAACGCCCCCAGCGCCAATAGCTGCAACCACCCCACCGGCTGCCCATCCCAAGGCGAGCCCATGGACGCCGCATGGGCCAGGCCCGCCGCGATGACCACGGCGTGTCGCCAAACCGGCTTCAAATTGCGGCTCCGACAGTGCGGCAAGCAAAGGGGCTCAAGGCACAGTCGGGGAGACTTTGAACCATTTCACGGCTCCGCCCTTGGTATGCAGCACGGCAAAGTTCAAGCCCGCCAGCACGTGCTGTTCGCCGCGCTTGGGGACATGCCCCATCTCGTGCGCGATCAAGCCGCCAATGGTGTTGAATGCGTCGGCTGTTTCAGACCTGGCCAGCGTCAGGCCGAAGGCCTCGTCCACGCGTGCGATGGCGGTGTCGCCACTGACGCGGTAGCTGCGGTCGGCCAGTGCAAAGATATCGCCCTCGTCTTCGGCGATGTCAAATTCGTCCTCGATCTCGCCCACAATTTGCTCCAGCACATCCTCAATGGTGATGATGCCGGCCACGCGGCCAAACTCGTCGATCACCACGGCGAGGTGGTTGCGGTTGCCCCGAAACTCGCGCAACAAGTCGTTCAGTCCCTTGCTCTCGGGCACAAACACGGCCGGGCGCAGCAGGGCGCGGATGTTGAGCTCAGGCGCGCGCTGCAGCTTCAGCAAATCTTTGGCCATCAGGATGCCGATGATGTTCTCGCGTTCATCCTCATACACGGGAAAACGCGAGTGCGCGGTGTCAATCACGGCATGCAGCAACTCGTCATACGGCGCGTTGATGTTGATTGAATCCATGCGGGTGGCCGCCACCATGACGTCCCCGGCGCTCAAGTCCGCCATGCGGATCACGCCCTCCAGCATGGCACGGGACTCTGCGCCAATGATGTTGTTGTCTTCGGCCTCGGCCAGGGTTTCGATCAGCTCAGCCTTGGAATCGGGACCGGGATTGATGAATTCGGCCAGCTTCTGGAACAGAGTGCGCTTGTCTTCTTTGTCCGGCGGGGAACCGGTCAGTCGCGCGGGTTGGGTGTCTGACACTGACGAAGGGGCACAGGATGCCGTTGTTGCGGAACCCCAAGGATAGCGGATTGCGCGCGGGCGCAAGGGTGGCCCGTGCCAAGGGGCCACCGCTTGGTGCCTGCGGAATCAGCCCGGTGGGTTGCGCCCGGTGTCAGAAACGCCGCGGCGGACCGTCTGCATACCGGCCAGAAAGTCCCAGAACTGTTTTGCCTTCACCTTGATGCGGTAGTCTGCCTGGGCCAAGTGTTCTTCAAGCATCTCTGTCATGCGGGAGTCAAACGTGGCGGGCCTGAGACACAGGTAGGCCTCTGCCTCTGAGCCATCTTTTTCAACCGTCGCGCCAGCGTTGCGGGCAATTTTTAGCATGGTCGTGTTCTCGCTCAAGGCATGGATAAACATCAGGTTCACACCATCATTTCGGGCATGCATGGCCGCCCGGTCAAACAGCCGCGCCCCATAGCCGCGTCCGCGTGCCGTCTGGTTGACCGAGACGCCAAACTCGGCACAGGACTCATGGCTTTTATCGGGCGCATAGGCCAGGTGCGCCATGGCCAGCAGTTCCAGCTTGCGGTTGTAGATGCCAAAAATCTCATCGCGCTCGAAATTCAGGCTGTCAACATAGCGCTGGATCTGTTCATCATTCGCCATGTAACCAAATCGCAGGTACCGGTCATGTTCGCCTAGCGCCAGCAGATGCGTGGCGATGCGCGCCCGGTGGTTGGCCCCGAGTGAGCGAATGGGCACCATCAAAGGCGGAGATTTCGACTCTGCATTCATGTGCCGAAGATCCGTTTGGGCGCACAGGGGACCCTGGCCCGCTTCCAGAGAGGCCTTCAACAACGCTTTTTTTTCAAACATGGTCTCAATATAAGGGTTTTCCCTAGATTAGCCAAGCAAACTGGCACCTAAACCGCCACTGAAATAGGGGGAAGAGTTCAAATTTACGATTGAAGGCTATCTGCCGAACCGGACTGAGCGCTACTGCCGTTGACGACTTGACGCATCCAGAACAAAGCTGGCTGTGCAATCCTGAACGCTGGGGTTCTTGAGCAGTGTGTCAGTTACAAAATGTGAGTACGCACGCCTATTACTGGCAATGACCCACAAAGGTTAGTGCTATGGCCTGACACGCCTATACTAATTTGATGGCAATGTGGCCCCGTGAAAATCACCGTCCCCTAACCGGAGATTCCAAAATGGGAAAGTGGCACAACCCGATGGGCACCGACGGTTTCGAATTCATCGAATACGCGGCCCCCGACCCGGCGATGATGGGCGCCCTGTTTGAGCGCATGGGCTTCAAGCCGGTGGCAAAACATCGCCACAAAGCAGTGACGTTGTACCGCCAGGGAGGCATTAATTTCCTCATCAATGCAGAGCCCCATTCTTTTGCGCAGCGCTTTGCACGCGCGCATGGCCCCAGCATCTGTGCCATTGCCTTGCGTGTGCAGGACGCCAAGCTGGCCTATGGGCTGGCGCTGGAAAAAGGGGCCTGGGGCTATGCCGGGAAGGCAGGGCCTGGCGAATTGAACATTCCGGCCATCAAGGGCATTGGCGACAGCTTGATTTATCTGGTGGACCGGTGGCGCGGCAAGAATGGCGCGGCCGAGGGCGACATCGGCAACATCGGTTTTTTTGACGTGGACTTTGAAGCACTGCCCGGCGTTGATGGCAAAAAGGCGCTCAACCCCAAGGGCCATGGCCTGACCTATATTGACCACCTCACCCATAACGTGCACCGCGGCCGCATGGATGAGTGGGCGGGCTTTTACCAGCGGCTGTTCAACTTCCGCGAGATCCGCTACTTTGACATTGAAGGGCGGGTCACCGGCGTCAAGAGCAAGGCAATGACCAGTCCTTGCGGCAAGATTCGCATACCCATCAACGAAGAGGGCAATGAAAAGGCCGGACAGATCCAGGAGTATTTGGACAAGTACCACGGTGAGGGCATTCAGCACATTGCGATGGGTGCGACCAACCTGCTGCACACGGTGGACGCGTTGCGCGCCAGTGGCGTAAAGCTGCTCGACACCATCGACACCTATTACGAGCTGATTGACAAGCGAATTCCCGGACATGGCGAAAACGTGGCAGCGTTGCAGCAACGCAAGATTCTGCTGGACGGCAAGAAGGGCGCGCTGCTGCTGCAGATCTTCAGCGAGAACCAGTTGGGGCCGATCTTCTTCGAGTTCATCCAGCGCAAGGGCGACGAAGGGTTCGGTGAAGGCAACTTCAAGGCCTTGTTTGAATCAATGGAGTTGGACCAAATGCGCCGTGGCGTTCTGGCGGGGTAAGCTTCAAGAAAAAGCGCATGGCCTTGTTGCGATGAAATGGCGCTGCGTTGCCACTGTCTGCGTCGTTGCGCCTGGATCTGCACTTTTTTCGAAAGTCTTGTAGAAATAGCAGGAGTTTTCAGAATGGCAGTTGAACCGGTTGTTTATGGCTCCAGCGAGCGCCCGCCGCGGGGCGACTACTCGCGCGCGTCAGGCAACTACACCTGCGCGCAGGACTATGCAGCCTACAGCGCCGCTGATCATGATACTTACCGTCGGCTGGTTGCGCGGCAAACAGCGTTGCTGCCGGGTTTGGCCTGCGATGAGTTCATGGCCGCACTGCCGTCACTCGGGACAAGCGGTTTCATCCCGCGCTTTGAGGACATTAACGAGCGGCTGCACAAGGCGACTGCTTGGGAAATAGTCGGTGTGCCGGGGCTGATTCCCGAGCTGCCGTTTTTCACTTTGCTGGCGAACCGCAAGTTTCCGGTGACGGACTGGATTCGCAGCCCTGGCGAGTTTGACTATATCGTCGAGCCCGACGTGTTTCACGATCTGTTTGGCCATGTGCCACTGCTGTTCAACCCGGTGTTTGCCGACCACATGCAGGCCTACGGCGTCGGCGGTCTCAAGGCGCACGGCCTGGGCGCGTGTGAGCCGCTCGCACGGCTGTACTGGTACACCATTGAGTTTGGCCTGATACGCCAGCCTGACGGGCTGCGTGCCTATGGTGCGGGCATTCTGAGTTCATCGGCTGAGTTGCTGCATGCCGTGAAAAGTGCCGCACCCAATCGGATTGCGCTGGATGTGCTGCGCGCCATGCGGACCCGCTACAAGATCGACAGCTACCAGCAATGCTATTTTGTGATCGACAGTTTTCAGCAGTTGTTTGACTTGACTGCGCCCGACTTCACGCCGCTGTACCAGCAGGTTTTGGCATTGCCCGCGTTAGATGCGCATCAGATTTTTGCCAGCGACTCACTTATGACTTCCTGATTGAAAGCCAGCGCCAGATGCGCCTCGCCTGCAATAAAGCGGTTGTCCGCACCCGCCAGCGTTGCGCTGGATGCCGGGAAAACAATGTTGTCGCAGTTGGAATAAAAGCAGGTAAAAAGCGTGTGGCGACCCGGTGGTTCGTCAGCCTCCAGTTGCGCGAGCCAGCGATTGGCCAGAGTCATTTGACGACCATTCCTCATGAAGCTAAAGCGCGCCAGCCAGGTGCCATGATGGGGTGAGCCGATGGTGACGATGTGGTGAACCCGTCCATCCGTGTCCGCTGCCGACCGCAGCCATGCGCGTATGACCAGGCCGCCCATGCTGTGGCACACCACCACAGGCGGTTTGCCCGTGGTCACCGTCACTTTTTGGATGGCCTGCTCTACCAGCGGCACGTAGTCGTCGATGGAGCCAAACACCGGCTCCAGATTGACCGCCACAAAGGCACGCCGGTGTTTTTTCAGGCGCGCCAGCCAGGGCGTCCAGAGCCCGCGGTTGCAAATGAAGCCGTGAATGAAGACCACGCCGCGCCGCCCGCGGAATCTGAAAGCATTGTCAGTGGCATCTGGAATATGGTTCCACCAGAACGCCTGGCGCCAAAAGAAAATACGGGGCATGAGCACAACTTCATCCCACCAGGCGCTCATCAACTGACCGACAGTTGCCGGCGGTGCAGGGTCTTCCCGATTGACGCGCCGCAATGCCAAAAACTGGGCACCAAGAAATGGAATGTACAAAAACAGGCTGACTAGAACAGCGGTGACCGCAAGCACGGGCGCTTGGTCCCAAAAAGCCCAGATGACGCCACCGGCAAAAATCAGAATAAAAAATGTGATGAACTTCAGGGTGTGCGCGAGCATGCATGGATTTTAGCCAAGGGGCAGCAGTTCCCAGGTCTGTACAGCCAGACGCAGACGGAGCAACTGGATAGACTTGGAGTCTTTGGTGAGCCATTTCCATGGACGCAGCACAAACCATTCGCGACGAGGTCTCGCGCACTTCCACTCTGCGCAGGGCCAGCCAGGCAGATCCTGCGCTGCATGCCGCCATTGTGGCTGTGAAGCGTTTCCAGGCGCAACGATTTGCCAGCACCTATGGCGATGTATTGAACGCAGGCGCGTACCAGGATGCGGTTCGCTTTTTCCTTGTGGAGCTTTACAGCGACAAAGACTATTCCCTGCGCGACGCCCAATTTTCTCGCATCGCCGGGACCTTGCAAACATTTTTCCCGAAGCCGGTAGTCGCTGTTGCAGTATCGCTTGCAAAGCTTCACGCGCTCACCGAGGATCTCGATCATGCAATGGGTCATGCCTGGATCGGGTGCAACAAGCCCGTTACGGAAAGCGACGCCAGGCGTTACGGTTGCGCATGGCGGGAAGTAGGCCGCCGCGCGGATCGGGACTCGCAACTCAAGGATGTTCTTGCGCTCGGGCACGAACTCGACAAACTATCGCGGGCACCAGGCCTTCGAATAATGCTTCGAACGATGCGTCGGCCGGCGCAGGCGGCCGGGCTGAGCTCGCTGCAAATCTTTCTGGAATCCGGTTTCGATACATTTGCCCAGATGAACGGACGTGGGCAAGGTGCGGGCAAGTTTCTGGACATGATTCTTCAGCGTGAAACAGAGTTTATTGAAACGCTGTTTTCTGATCACCCTGATTAGATTGCACCCCAACGAATGAAGTCCCTGGGTGCAACTGGTTTTGTCAAGGCCCCTGATCCGCATATTCTTGACCTTTGGTGAGCGTCGTGCAGACCGGCCATGCGAGCCTGTGAGCCGCAGCGGTTCACCAATATCAATGACGTCACCCAGGACCACGCTTACACGCCGGCATTAAGCGTCATTGCCTTATCGGTCTTCAACGGCAGTCAGGTTGGACTCACACCATGGAATTAGAAATTTTTGAAGCGCTGACAGCAGCCAATGTGCCCGTTGACAAGGCGCGATCTGCAGCAGAATCCATAAAAAAAGAGATTAATGATCACTATTCGCTGCATGCCCAGCAACTTGCGACGCGCAGAGATCTGGAGCAAATGAAGTCGGAACTGACCAAGCAGATGATGCAAATGCAGGCAGATTTGACTAAATGGATTATTGCCAGCCTGTTCGCAGGTATGGGCGCAATAGCCGCGCTGGTGTAGGTTTTGCAGTGAGTTAATTATTGCAATGAGCGAATTGGGGTCACATTCCAATTTATCTCAATAAGTATCACTTGGTGCTAGTCTTACTGTGTCAATAAATATGCTATTATAAGCGTAGTATACATGTTGACTGGAGGCGCAATGGACATATCGCAAGAGTTCAACCGCTACATTGATCATTTGTCGGTTGGGTTGGGCCATGCCGATCGACACGCCGGATTGAGCGGGTATTGCACCGGCCTGATGCTGCCCCTGTCACGTAAAAGCGTCGAGCCCATGGCCGCACGCGTTGACCCGCTGCACGCCAGCGCACGCCACCAGGCGCTGCATCACTTTGTGGCCAAGTCCGAGTGGTCAGACACGGCGGTCATGGCGCGGGTGCGCGATTGGGTCGTGCCAACGCTCGGGCTTGGCAGCGGCTGCTACTGGATCATCGAC
>JANMVO010000340.1:0-3955 GCA_031392805.1 Rhodoferax sp.
GACACCTATACTGAAGCGTCGATTGCAACCGCGAAACACCGCCAATCGATGTATGAACACCCCATTTTTTGGAGACCTTTCATGATGCATTGGGTATGGACAATTTTGATTGGCTTTGTCGCTGGCATGATTGCCAAAGCATTGACTCCCGGCGCTGGCCCGGGCGGGTTCTGGCTTACCGCCATTTTGGGCATCGGCGGCTCACTGGCTGCAACGCTTATCGGGCAGTTTGCAGGGTTCTATACGGCCGGTCATTCTGCGGGCTTTTTTGCATCCATCATCGGTGCTGTGCTGTTGCTGGTGATCTATCACTTCGTGGCAAAAAAATAAATTAAAGTCGAGTTTAACGTCGAAACTAACGGCGTAACCAACCACGCCAAATGGAGAAATTATGGGACTACTAGATATTTTGACGCAAGCCATCGGCGGCGCAAACGCAGAGCAGCATTTCGGCCAAGTGGCTAACAACGCACCCGACGATGTTTTGGCCAAGGGCCTGTCCGCCGCGTTTGGCTCAGACCAGACGCCTGCCATTGGCAACATGGCGGCGCAACTGTTTGGTCAGTCCAATGGCATGCAGCAAGCTGGCATGCTTAACCAGCTCATGCGCGCACTTGGACCGACAGTCATGGCAGGTCTTGCCGGTGGCGTTCTTGGCAAGATAATGAAACCAGGTCAAGCGCAACTGTCGCCCGACCAGGCGTCGCAGCTGTCACCCCAGCAGGTGCAGGATGTGGTGAACCATGCCAATGAAGTACATCCGGGCGTGGCAGACCAACTTGGCGAGTTCTATGCGCAGCATAAAGGTCTGGTCAACATCCTGGGCGGCATCGCCGCCACGATTGCCATGACGAAAATGAAGGACCACCTCTCTGGGCGGTAACGCGCTGGACAACACTTCCGTCCACAGACTATCGGGGGCGGGCAGGCTGCCAAGGAAGCGCGGATCAATTCCTCGCGGTTCGGGATACTTTGATTCGGTCGGTCCGCGGCCTCGGTTTTTTACAAATATTCCCGATATGTGCTGCAAAACCCGCCTCGCAGCCCCTACCGATTCAAATGCCGCGCATACGCGACGAATTAAGCCGAACTTCCCTACGGCCATAGCCCGCTGCACATCTGCAAAAAACGTCGCACAGCGACACACCGCATCGAAGTGCGGCACTCAGTTAGCCTGACCCGTGCTCCCGCGCCCACTGCGGGGGCTTGACCGCAGAAACAGTGCGGGCGCACAATAGACTGGCGTTTTTGCCACCCACCATGACGAAGGGGACTGCCATGAAAAATCTCACATTGATTCGATCCTTGATCGGTCTGGCTCTATTTGCGCTCGGCCTGATGACCGGGCTTGTTGCGCAAACGACTGGAGACTCGGCGCAAAGGGTCGAGCAAAAACGCACCGACCTCGCGGGGGCACCCGGCATGGAAGTGATTGCGTCGATTGGAGAATACAAACCGGGCGAAAGCATCGATCTGCATATTCACCATGGGGTTGAGGCGGCCTATGTAGTGCAAGGTGCGTCCGTACAAGCACCCGGCCGAGACCCGATGCCGCTGACGACCGGCGCCACACTGCTGAATTTGCGCGACGTCAAGCACGGTGGCTTCAAGGTCATTGGCGACACGCCGCTCAAGCTGTTCACGGTCCACGTAGTTGACAAGGGCAAGCCGCTCTACGACTACACCAGGTAATCCGGTCCGCCCTGACCACCCCCCCTTAAATCGCACCGCGCAGGCGCGCGCAATGGTCAGAGGGCCGCATCAGGGTCAGGATCGCGATTACGCTGCGAGCACCGCCGGGTTCAACGGCGTCAGTGGCCTGTTCTGGGTCAAATAGCCAATCAGGTTGTCGGCTGCCAAATTGGCCATGGCCAATCGGGTGGGGATGGTAGCACTGGCAATGTGCGGGGTCAGCACCACATTGGGCACAGTGAGCAAGTCGGGGTGCACTTTGGGCTCGCCTTCAAACACATCGAGGCCCGCTGCCGCAATGCGTTTTTCGCGCAGGGCAACCGCCAGCGCAGCGTCGTCCACAATGCCGCCGCGCGCGATGTTGACCAGCGTGGCGGTGGGCTTCATCAGCGCCAGTTCTTTGGCACCGATGGTGTGGTGCGATTCGGGCGAATAAGGTACCACCAGCATGACGTGGTCAGCCGTTTTTAACAACTCTTGTTTGCTCACATAACGCGCTTTGCAATCGGCTTCCACGGCGGCATCGAGCTGTTTGCGGTTATGGTAGATCACCTTCATGCCAAAGCCGTGCGCACCCCGTTTTGCGATGCCCTGGCCGATGCGGCCCATGCCGATGATGCCCAAGGTAGCGCTGTGAATGTCGGCACCGGCAAACATGTCGTAGCGCCAATGGGTCCAGAGGCCCGCGCGAAGAAAATGTTCGGATTCAACCAAGCGCCGCGCCGTGGCCATCAGCAGGGCAAAGCCGAAATCCGCCGTGGTCTCGGTCAGCACATCGGGCGCGTTGGTGGCCAGCACACCGGCAGATGTCATGGCGGGCACGTCAAAGTTGTTGTAGCCCACGGCCATGTTGGCGCAAATCTTCAGGTCCGGGCAGCTTGCGAGCAGCTCGGCATCAATGCGCTCGGCACCGGTGGTGAACACGCCTTGCTTGCCTTGCAGACGGTCGATCAGCTGGGTTTTGGTCCAGACTGCGTCTGACTGGTTCGACTCGACTTCAAAGTGCTGTTCGAGCTTGGCAATGACTTCAGCTTGA
The DNA here is from genome assembly GCA_031392805.1 of Rhodoferax sp. Classification (GTDB taxonomy): domain Bacteria; phylum Pseudomonadota; class Gammaproteobacteria; order Burkholderiales; family Burkholderiaceae_C; genus JANYCG01. The sequence continues at coordinate 2,729 of JANMVO010000340.1, forward strand.
ATGGCGCGGGCGACAAGGATTTTTGGTTTTTGCATGATGATTATTGATAAAAAGGCCATAGTACCCATGTGTACTCTACATTATTAGCTATACTATATATAGCAATCTCGGACTATCTCAGTTGAACCAGATGAAAGTCATGATGACGAACAGCGGCACCAGGATGCCGCCTGACCACAGCATGTACCCAAAGAAACTGGGCATCTTGACGCCACGCGCTTCGGCAATGGCCTTGACCATCATGTTGGGTGCGTTGCCAATGTAGGTGCCGGCACCCATGAACACAGACCCCGCCGAGATCGCCGCCAGCGTAGCCGCCATGCTCGTCATCAGCACCTGGGGGTTGCCTCCGGCGGTATTGAAAAACACCAGGTAGGCTGGCGCGTTGTCAAGGAACGAACTCAACAAGCCCGATGCCCAGAAATACATCGCTGGGTCTGGCTGCCCGTCCGCTCGGGTCATGACCGCAATGACGGCACTGAACGGACCTTGCGCCCCAGCCCGGAGCATCGCAATCACGGGGATGATAGTCAGGAAAATGCCTGCAAACAGCTTGGCCACTTCCCGCATTGGACCCCAGGAAAACTGGTTGTCAGCATACACCTTGCCGGGCGTGAGCTTCAGGGAGATCAAGGTCACCAGCACCAGGCCCGCATCCCTGATCAGGCCGGGCAATCCCACGTCGGTACCTGCCACATGGAACACGATGCCACTCTTCCAGAAGCCACTCATCAGCACCAGTGCCACCACCACACCCAGCAGCCAGAAGTTGACTGCACCGTCAAAACCAACCCGTGGTGTATCCGGCGTCGGGTCCACCGGCAGCACGCCCTCGCGGCGGTAAAACCAGGTGTCCAGACAGAAAAAGAGGGCGAGCAGCGTGCCCACCAGAAACAGTGTTTCGGGCAGGATGTTGTCAAGCGTCCAGAAGAAATCCACACCCTTGAGAAAGCCCAAAAACAGGGGCGGATCACCCAAGGGGGTGAGCGAGCCTCCGGCATTGGAAACCACAAAGATGAAAAACACGACGATGTGAGCTGCATGGACCCGGTTGTCGTTGGCGCGAATCAGCGGGCGGATCATCAGCATCGATGCGCCCGTAGTCCCCATGACGCTCGCCAGCGCCCCGCCGATGGCAAGAATGCCAGTGTTCAGCGCCGGGCTGCCATGCAGATTGCCACGGATGAAAATGCCACCCGCCACCGTAAACAATGCCGTCAGCAGAAT
>JANMVO010000376.1:0-3792 GCA_031392805.1 Rhodoferax sp.
CCCGTCATCACTGACGGTGATCTCGTGCTCGCCGAGTCGGGTGCCATCGTTGAATACATCATTGCAAAACACGGTGGCGGGCGCCTTGCTCTGGGCCCGACTCATCCGGACTTTGCCCAATATCTCTACTGGTTCCACTTCTCGAACGCGAATCTTCAACCGAACATGGGGCGCAACATGTTCCTGCGCCGGCTTAATTTGGCACCCGATGAACCGACCTTGGTTAGCATAAAGGGTCGCTTGGACCGCGTACTCGATCTGGTCGAAGCACGGCTGGGTGACTCAGTCTTTTTGGCGGGCCACGACTTCACAGCAGCGGACATCATGGCGGTCTTCTCGCTGACCACCATGCGCTACTTCATGCCGATCGACCTCGGCCCCTATGCTCACATCAGGGCCTATCTGCGCCGCATCGGCGACCGCGAGGCATACCAAAGGGCGATGCACAAAGGTGATCCTGACATGCCGCTGCTTTTGGCCTGATTGAGCGAAAAGGGTTGTGATCGCCGAACTGGGTTGGCTTGGGCGGTCTGCGGCGTTGGTTTTTTTCAAATATTCCCGATATTTTTTCTGCAAATGCGCCTTGCAGCCCGTCCCAACCCAAGCGCCACGAATTCACAATGGATAAATCTGGGCTTCCTGAAGAATATATGCGCCAGCGCCAGTTCGCCACGTCTGTTGTGCCCGGTTGCACTTGTCGCTATTGCGGGGAAGCCCAAGCGCCGCCAACAGGCGTAAAGTTGCATTGTGGATTTGGCCACATCACTTGTTCGGGAGAGCGTCATGGCAATCAGTGCAAAGTTGTACGTCAACGGAGATGACTGTTTTTTGGCATGGCGCACGCCCCCTATCGCCGGGTGTCTGGGATTCGCTGTGTATCGAACTCTCAAACCGGCTGACGGTCGCCCGGAGCAACAAGGTTTCATCGTCAACCGGACCGGCTTTGAAGGCGATGCCAATCCACCCCACTCCTTCAAGCCATCTGACAAATGGCCGTTTCAACGCTACACCTGGACCGACCATGGCGTGAGCGAGGGCGACGTGGTGACTTACCGCATCGTGCCGGTCAAGGGCACGCCCATCGACCCCGCACCGGATGAGAGCATGGCGGTGACGGTCGGTCCCGTGAAAGCGACGGCGCAGGCCAAAGGCAAGTCATGGGCCTATTTCAACCGCGGCACCCTGATGTCGCAGTTCATGGCGCATGAACTGGGTGACAAAGTGGTCGACCTGGCCTTTCTCAACCAGATGAAAAAATCATTGCAGAAAGATGACTCCCGCCTGCGGAACTTTTTAAGCGGCGAGCTGGGTGCCCGCCTGTTGACTCTGCTTGACGACGCCGCCGCAAAAGGACACCACCTGTACGCAGCACTCTACGAGCTGGACGACGACGTGCTGATAGCACGGCTGGTGGCGCTGAAAAAACGCGCCCACGTCCTTCTCTCGAACGGCAGCAAGAAGAAAAAAGGCGAAGACGGCAACGCCCGGGCCGCCGCTGCGCTTGACGGCGTGATTGACCTCAGCCGCAGGATGTTGTGGTCAAAGGGCCTCGGTCACAACAAGTTCGTCGTGTTTGCGCGCAGGCCCAACGAACCGTTTGCGGTATGGACCGGCAGTACCAATTGGGCCACGACGGGCCTTTGCACCCAGGCCAACAACGGCATCTACATTGAGCACACCGGACTTGCAAAACTCTATTTCGATCAGTACAAACGCCTGAAGGCGGACGACGCTTCCTTCGGCGATGCGCTGGTCAACTCAAACAGCACGCCCAAAGATGCCGTGCCGGTCGCGGGTGTCAAACGCCGCGTCTGGTTCACGCGAACGCGCGGCGGTGCAGACATGGCGGACGCGGCCGAACTCATCAACGGCGCCAAGAAAGCCATTCTGTTTCTGATGTTCGAGCCCGGCTCCGGCGGACTTCTGCCAGTGATTCAGGCACGCCTCTCAAGCGCCGCTGCAACCTATGACCCGACACTTTATGTCCAAGGGGTCGTCAACAGCCTCAAGCCCGGGGGCCAAGCCGGTGCGGTCGTTGATGCCAAGATAGAAGTGGTCGGTCGCGGCGGGAACAAACCGTTTGACTTGCGCATCATCCAGCCGGATGGCATCCGCAATAACTTGGCCAGCTGGGCGCGCGAAGTCACCCGGCGTGAATTCATGATTGGCTCAGGCGGCGTGATTGGGCATGCCATCGTCCACTCGAAAATCATTGTGATTGACCCGCTTTCCTCCCCCGTAGTGATCACCGGTTCGCATAATTTTTCAGCCAATGCCAGCGCACAAAATGATGAGAATTTTCTGGTCATTCGCGGCGACACTGAACTGGCGCAGCGTTACTGCGTCAACATCATGAATGTTTACCAGCACTACCGCTGGCGGCAGTACCTTATTGAATGTGAGGCCAGGGGAATCGATCCGTGGCAGGGTTTGAAAAAGTCCGGGCATTGGCAAGACAAAATGTCAGCCAGCCGCAAATCTGAGCTTGACTTCTGGGTTGGGCCTTGAGTCACGGGGCTTTTAGTCAATGGGGTTTTAGTCATTTGGCCCTGCGTCAACTGCATGAATTGATCCGAAGAAACCATATGAAACGCAGGACGTTTTGGCACGGCATTCTCATTGACTTTCTCTCTGGAAGGACCTCATCGTGTTTACCCCTGCAGGCAGGTCGATCCCAAGGCCAGCAGGTTCGTGGTCCTGACGGGGAGAGGGCTGGGGTGAGGGGCTGCCGCCAAACAACCACCCTTCATCACCCACCTGCCCGCCCGCCTCGGCATAGAACGGCGTGGTTTCCAGCACAATCAACTCAATTTTACCCTCTTTTAGCTCTGTAGCCATTGTCCCGCCTAAATATATAGCTACTATTTTTGTAGTGTATGTGAGCTTGTCATCGCCCACAAATTCATTATCAGCGCCGGCAATGCACGCGCCCGCGCGCACTGACTACAAATGATCTGGCGCAACTTGGCTTACGCTGTGGTCCAGAAATGGCGCCGCAGAACCAGGTCCAATTCTGAATTCAGAACAAATGCCGTATGCGGTGTAATCTGCTGTAACTGCCCACGAGAGCGGCCAAAGGTACGGGAGGTTCACAGTTCGAGGTTCGGACCGCGAGTTTTTCCAGTGTCTGGCGCGAGCCGCACGCGGGCGCGGTGCGCATGCCATGCATGGGCGCATTGCAAGGCAGCCGGTGACATCAATGATGCGAGCAGCTTCACCTGTATGCCGTCATGAAGCGCGGCGGCGAGAACGATTAAAGGGGACACCATGAACAGCTATTTGACCTATTCGATTCCTGTGATTGCCAGCCTGCTGGCAGCGTGCGCAGGGGATCGCAGTGCCGCCTTGTCGGCCCAGCCGATGGGTTGCGCACAGGCTGCGGCCAGCGTTGCCGCCAACAACCCTGTCAGCGGAACGACGCTGCGCATCTCGAAGGCACAAAGCCAGGCGGCGACCCCGGATGCCCGGGCAAACTGCCTTGTGGAAGGCGCCATGAATGAGCGCGTCAGCGCCGTCGATGGCAGGCCCTACGCGATCAAATTTCGCATGCGCCTGCCCGTGTTGCAGGAGTGGAACGGCAAGTTCTATATGGAGGGAGGGGGTGGCGCTAACGGCGTGCTCACCGAGGCCTTCGGGATCGCCCCTGGAACGAGCACCAATGCCTTCGAGCGAGGCTACGCCGTGATCGCAACGGATTCAGGCCATGACAACACGGTGAATTCGGATCCCAATGCTGGCGGAGCCTCTGCGTTTGGCCGCGATCCGCAGGCTCGGATTGACTTCGGCTACAAC
>JANMVO010000424.1:0-1661 GCA_031392805.1 Rhodoferax sp.
GTTTTGCGCCCTGCCGTGAATGGGCCCATGACTTCTTTTTTTGTCGCCAGCAGCATCAACCCGACCATGATGGGTACGGCCACCACGCCGTTGATCACCGCGCTCCAGTACAGGGCTTTCATCGGATCTATTGAGGTGAAGTCCAGCGCGGTCCCCACCAGGGTGGCCAGCGCAATGATGGCGTAAAAGCGCTTGGCCTCGAACCATTGCCGCTCCAGCCCTTCAGGCCAGTCAAAGGCTTCTGCCACAGCATAGGCGGCGGATGAGGCCAGCACCGGCACGGCCAGCAAGCCGGTGGCAATGATGCCGCCGGCAAACAGTGCAAAGGCAAAATCGCCTGCCAAAGGACGCAACGCCTGGGCGGCCTGCGCCGCCGATTGCACATCGGTGATGCCAGCCGTGTGCAGCACCACGGCACCCATCACCATCACAAAGAAGGCGATGCTGTTGGAGAACAGCATGCCCATCACCGTGTCTTGCTTGACGCGGCGCAGGTCGCTGCGCACTTTCTGATCGGAGCCGCGTTGCCCGCCGCGCAAGCGAAGCTCCTCAACCTCCTGCGAGGCCTGCCAGAAAAACAGGTAGGGCGAGATGGTGGTGCCCAGCACGGCGACAATGGTCATCCAGTAGCCCGAGGTCCATTGCAGTCTGGGCAGCAGCAGGTCATGCAGCACCTGCCCCCACGGCACATGAACCGTGAACACCGCCGCCACGTAGGCAAACAGAGTCAGTGTCAGCCACTTCAGCAGCGGTGCCAGACGCCGGTACGGCACCAGCACCTGCAGCAATACCGTGGCAAGGCCAAATGCTGCGGCGTACAGATGGGCCCGCCCGCCTGCCACCAGCTGCAACGCTTCACCCATGGCGGCAACGTCGGCCGCAATATTGATGATGTTGGCAACCACCAGCAGCAGCACCATGGCGATCAGAAACCAGCGGGGCGTGTGGTCGCGCAAATTGGCCGCCACGCCCTTGCCGGTAACGCGCCCGATGCGCGCGCTGACCAGCTGGATGGCAATCATGAACGGCAGCGAGAGGAACACGGTCCAGACCATGCTCGTACCAAACTGCGCCCCGGCCTGTGTGTAGGTGGCGATGCCCGAGGGATCATCATCCGCAGCGCCTGTGACCACCCCGGGTCCAACGTGGCGTAAAAAGGACGGGATGCGTTTGACCATGGGCTGACCTTAGGGAGGCGGAAATAGTCAATATACCGTTTTTGGTGCGCTGGCCCTTGAGCAGTTGCTGGTGCAGCACGGCGCACCCGCCAGGCCAGTGAAGGCGCAACCGATCCGCTGGGTGAAATCACCGCCAGGTCGCGCAAAAACGGCCGGTGCGGCGCATGGTCCACCCTAATTGCCAACACAGATCGGCACAGAGCATCGTCAAAACATCGTCAAAGCGTCGCATACCCGTCGTAAAAGCGGCATAAAAGGAGACAAAATGCATTTTTCACCGTAAAAAAGGCTTCTAGCCCTCGTCGGATATACATAGTTAGCTACTAATATAATAGCTATTTCAGCCTGGGCCCAAACCGCAGCCATCTGGCCCAACAAGCCGATGCGGGTGTTTGTGGGCTTCCCGCCTGGCGGCGCGGCAGACCAGATTGCGCGCATCGTTGCGCAACCACTGCAAGAGGCGCTGGGCCAGCCCGTGGTGGT
>JANMVO010000431.1:0-7984 GCA_031392805.1 Rhodoferax sp.
GGGCATTCGCGCGGCCGGCGGTTATGCCGATCTGGTGCGGGTGCCGCATGAGCGCTATCTGGTTCCCTTTGGCACGCTGGACCCGGCGCGTGCGGCCACCTTTGCCTGTGCCGGGATCACGGCATTTGGGGCCATCCGCAAGCTGCCTGTCACGACGGCGCAGGACTGGGTGGCCGTGGTGGGCTGTGGCGGCGTTGGCTTGACGGCGGTGGCCTTGCTGTCGGCCACCACAGCCAGCCAAATCGTGGCCATTGACCCCGACCCGGCCAAGCGCGAAGCGGCGCTGCGCCACGGTGCGGCGTTGGCGTTTGACCCCGATGCACCCGGTGCGCTCAAAGCCATTTCTACGGCGTGCGGCGGCAACATTGCCGGTGCGATTGATTTTGTCGGCGCCGAGTCCAGCTCGTCTTTGGCAGTGGGCCTGGTACGCCGGGCCGGGCAGGTGGTGATTGTGGGTCTGTTTGGCGGCGAGTTCCGCTTGCCGCTGCCGATGTTCATTTTCAAATCATTGGCGATTACCGGCTCATATGTCGGCAGTCTGCCTTTGCTGCGCGAACTGGTGGCGCTGGCGCAGCGCGTCGAGCTGCCTGCAATACCGATCGAGCTGCGTCCTTTGAACACGGTCAATCAGGCGCTGGATGATCTGGCGCATGGTCGGGTGGTGGGCCGCGTGGTGTTGCAGCCTTGAGGTTGGCACTGCCGACGCTGTTTGCCTGAATTGACACGAATTGACACTAATTGACACGAATTTAACTATGAAATCAGCCTGTATCCCTCGTCTCATATACATAGTGTGCTATATATAACGTAACATAGCGGAATTACTTGCCATGTGTTTAATTGCCTGGAACTGGCAACCCGGCAGAGCCACGCCACTGCTGCTGATCGCCAACCGGGACGAGTTTTATGCCCGTCCTTCACAGTCGCTGCAGTGGTGGGACCAAGGCCATATTCTGGCCGGCAAAGACCTGCAGGCGGGCGGTACCTGGCTGGGAGTGACGCGCACAGGTCGCCTGGCTGCGCTGACCAATTACCGCGATTATCGTGAGTACGGCAACGGCAACGACCCCGCCATGCTGCGCCCCGGCGCACCTTCCCGCGGCGAACTCGTGACAGACTTCCTCAACAGCGAACTCAGCGCACCCGTGTTTTTGCGGCGGCTTGCTGAACGTGCAGAGCACTACAACCCATTCAACCTGCTGGTGTTCGATGGTCAGCAATTGCTGGGCCTGCAGAGCCGGGGTGCTGAAGTGATTGAAATGCAGCCCGGCATTGGCGCTGTGTCCAACGCTGATTTTCATTCGCCCTGGCCCAAGCTTGCCTGGCTCAGGGACGCGCTGGGCGCACATGTCAACCATGGCGAGGCCGGTGATGGCGAGGCCGGTAATGATGAGCGCGGTAGTGATGGGGCGGTTAATGATGAGGCGGTTAATAGAGAAGCCGACAACGAAGCTCTGCTGGCCCTCCTGCAAAACACAATGATTGCGCCCGACGATGCCCTGCCACAAACTGGTTTGCCGCTGGCGCGTGAACGCGCATTGTCTGCGGCCTTCATCACCTCGCCCGACTACGGCACGCGCGCTTGCAGCGTTGTCAGAATCGGTCAAACCGATGCCGAGTTTGTGGAACGCTGTTTTGATGCTGGCGGTTTGGTTGCGACGCAAAATCATGCGTATTCCCTGGACCCGACATCACGGCTGCATAGGGCGGGTTCATCTGGCGGTTTCGGTTCGGGCTCGAAAGGCGGCCATGGCCACACCCTCTGAAACACCAGACAGTACCAACTCTACGGAATCGGCCTACGCCTGGACGCGCCTGCTGGTGTCGCTGGCGCTGATGACCATCGGCGGTGTCGCCATGTACTCGGTCACGGTGGTGCTGCCGCGCATTCAGGCCGAGTTTGGCGTGGCGCGTGCCGATGCGTCATTGCCCTACACGCTGACGATGATGGGCTTTGGTCTGGGCGGCATTCTGATGGGGCGGCTTGCAGACCGGTTTGGCGTGATGGTGCCGGTGCTGATCGGTGCGGTCGGTCTGGGGCTGGGCTTTATTGTGGCGGGCTCGGCGGGCAATTTGTGGCAATTCAGCCTGGCGCAAGGCATTCTGATGGGGCTGCTGGGCACTGCGGCGACCTTCGCGCCGCTGGTAGCCGACACATCAAAGTGGTTTACGCGCAGGCGCGGCATTGCACTGGCTATTTGCATGAGCGGCAATTACCTGGCTGGTGCCGTGTGGCCGCCCATCATCCAGCACTTTGTCCAGAGCGTGGGTTGGCGGCAAACCTATATGGGAATCGGCGTGTTTTGCGGGGTGTCGATGTTGCTCTTGGGGTTGTTGTTGCGTCGGCGCCCGCCGGTGTCTGGGTTGCCCATCGAAAGCCCAGCGCAGTCGCTTGCCAGCCGGCAATCCGCCCATCAATCTGAACGCGCCTGCGAACGTCCCCTGGGCCTGCCGCCAGCGGTATTGCAGGGCCTGCTGAGCGTGGCCGGCCTGTCGTGCTGCGTGGCAATGTCCATGCCGCAAGTCCACATCGTGGCCTACTGCGGTGACCTCGGTTTTGGCGCGGCACGCGGCGCCGAAATGCTGTCGCTGATGCTGGGCATGGGCATCATCAGCCGCCTCGCATCGGGCTGGATATCGGACTACATTGGCGGCCTGCGCACCTTGCTGCTGGGCTCGACGCTGCAAGGCATTGCGCTGCTGCTGTTTTTGCCGTTTGACGGCCTGGTGCCCTTGTACCTCGTGTCTGGCATGTTTGGCCTGTTCCAGGGCGGCATCGTGCCCAGCTATGCGCTGATCGTGCGCGAGTATTTCACGCCTGGAGAAGCCGGTGCGCGTGTCGGCACGGTGCTGATGGCCACGCTGTTTGGCATGGCGCTGGGGGGCTGGATGTCGGGGAAGATTTTTGATCTCACCGGCTCCTACAGGGCGGCGTTTTTTAACGGCATTGCGTTCAATCTGCTCAATATCGGCATCGTGCTGTTTTTGCTTTATCGCGTACGGCGGGTGCAGCTGATGGCGGGTGCGCGGCTGGCGAAAGTGGCCTGACGTGCCGCTTGAAAACTTGCGGTCAAGTCACATTTATGGTTGAAAAAGTTGGCATCCATGAAATCAAAACTGAAAATTGACTTTGTCTCGGATGTGTCATGCCCGTGGTGCGTGATTGGGCTCAAGTCGCTGGAAACGGCGCTGGGCCGAGTGGCGGATCAATTGAGCGCAGACATCCACTTCCAGCCGTTTGAGCTCAACCCGCAGATGCCTGCACAGGGGCAGGACATTGGCGAGCATCTGGCGCAGAAATACGGATCGACACCTGAGCAGATGCAGAGCAGCCGCGAGGACATCCGTGCCCGTGGCGAGGCGCTTGGGTTTACCTTTGGCATGGCCAAACGCAGCCGCATCTACAACACCTTTGATGCCCACCGCCTGCTGCATTGGTCCGAGGCAGAGGCAGAGGGAACGGGCTTGCAACTCGCTCTTAAAGAAGCACTGTTCACGGCCTATTTCACCAAGGGAGACGACCCCAGCTCCCATGAAATCCTGGTACGCGTGGCGGAAGAGGCTGGCCTGAACCCCCAGCGCGCGCAGCAGATTCTGGCGTCAGGTGAATTCGCTGCGGAAGTGCGTGAGCGCGAACGCTTTTATCTGGACCAGGGCATTCATTCGGTGCCCACCGTCATCATCAATGACAGGCATTTAATTTCGGGCGGGCAACCACCCGAGGTGTTTGAGCAGGCGCTGCGCCAGATTGCCGCTGCGGGCTGATCTGACTATATGTACTACAAATATAATAGCTCAATAAGTCCATTCTACTAGAGCTATAGGCCTTTTTATTTAAAAAAAAGCGTAACTGCTCAGGTTACAGAATGCGATCCACTCCTCTTGCTCCCTGGCCCTTTGGGGGCGGGTTGGGGTGGGGGCTCCCCGGCTCTGATTTTTTGTGAATCATGGCGCGACCAGACCACCTGAAACCGTATGATGGTGCATGACCAGCCCGTACCTCAGCCAACACGCGGTCCAGCGACGCCATTTGTTGAAACTTGCGGCCGCGAGCGCTGCGTCACTCTGGTTGCCGGCAAATAGCGGGAGCCAGCCCGCATTCACCAGTAACCCGTTCACGCTGGGTGTCGCCAGCGGCTCGCCCGCGCATGACTCGGTGGTGCTGTGGACGCGCCTTCTACCGCAGGGGAATTCATTTAGCCTAGCGCAGGGGAATTCACATCATTTTTCGCAAGGTTTTTTGAGCGCCAGTGTGGCTAAAGAGGAGATCACGGTGCGCTGGGAAATGGCGCGCGACGATAAATTTGCCCACATCGTGCAGAGTGGGCAGACGCGGGCGCTGTCTGAACTCGCGCATTCCGTGCACGCAGAAGTCTTGGGGCTGGAAGCTGACCGCTGGTACTTTTACCGCTTTATGGCGGGTGATGCCGTGAGCCCGGTGGGGCGCACCCGCACGTTCCCCGCGCCCGACGCAAAAGTCGACAGGCTGCGCCTCGCCTATGCCTCATGCCAGCGCTGGGAGCACGGCTATTTCAGCGCCTGGCGTCACATGCTGGAAGAGAACCTCGATGCCGTGATGTTTCTGGGTGACTACATTTACGAATACCCGGGCGCTGCCAACCCGGTGCGAACGCCTTCCGGCGGCTGGATCACCACACTTGACGATTACCGCCAGCGTTATGCCCTGTACAGGAGCGATGCTGATTTGCAGGCCATGCACGGCGCCTGCCCTTGGCTGGTGACGTGGGACGACCACGAGGTGCAAAACGATTACGCCGGTTTGCAGGCGGGTTACAGCAGTGCGCTGGACCCATCGTCGCCCGCCAACTTTGCAGCGCGCCGCGCCGCAGCCTACCAGGCTTTTTATGAGCACATGCCGATTCGCGCTGCGGTCTTGACGCAAGCGCTGCAAGGTTTGGCCCTGGGGGCGGAGATGCGCATTTACAACCGGGTGAATTATGGCCAGCTCGCTACCTTCTACCTGCTGGATGCGCGCCAATACAAAGACCCGCAGCCTTGCGCCAAGGATGGCAAGCTGGGCTCCAACACCTTCGACCCCGCAACCTGCCCCGAATGGCCCGCGCCGCAGCGCACGATGTTGGGCGCGCCGCAGGAGCGTTGGCTGAACGCCGAGTTCAACAAATCCAACCAAGACTCCAAGAGCTGGAATGTGCTGGGCCAGCAGTCGCTTTTTGGGCAACGCGATTTCAAGGCAGGCCCTGGCCAGACGCTGTGGAACGACGGTTGGGATGGTTACCCCGCCGCCCGCACACGGTTGACAGATTCATTGCGCAAAAACACGGTCGCCAATGCGGTCTTGCTGGGCGGCGACGTGCATGAAAACTGGGTGGGGCATGTCAAAGCCGACTATGCCGACACGAAAAGCGCCAATGTGGGTGTCGAATTTTGCGGCACCAGCATCACGTCGCGCTCAGGCAGCGCGGCGCGTGCAAAAGCCGATGAATGGCTGGCCGAGAACCCGCATTTTGTCTTTGCGGATACAAAAGCCAAGGGTTACGGCGTGATCGAATTCACACCTCGGCAACTCACCACCACCCTGCGCGTCGTGGACGATGTGACAAACAAGGACAGCAAAATTGAAACGCTCGCCAGCTTTGTGGTGCAGGCTGGCAGGTCGATGATTGAGCGAACCTGACAGCCCGGAGATGGATGCCGTCAGGGGCAAGCCAGTGCGACCAAGGCATTCACATCCGCCGCCAAGGTCAATCCCCACGCAGCAGCAATCAGTGCGCTGGTGCGCTTGAGCACACCCGTGGTAAACGCTGAACTTGGCCTGCAGGCTGTCGGCGGGTTTCTTGTTGCCGGTGAGCTCCAGCACCAGCGAATGCACCTTGAGTTCGATGCGCTCCACCTCTTGCGCCGTCACGCCTTGGGCTTTGAGCTGCGAGCAGGCGTTAATGCTGGGGTGGACCACGACGCCGCATGCAAACGGCTTGTAACTGTTGAAGGAAATCTCGAAGCGCTGGCCCAATTCGTGGGTGATCTCGCGCCAGTCGACCGGATGCGTTCGGGCTTGATCAACTGTGAAATCGACCTGGCACGGTCAGTTGAATGGCGCAGATGCCCAACGGACGATGAAACAGGTTTTCATTGGAGCGGGTGAAGGGAATCGAACCCTCGTATGAAGCTTGGGAAGCTGCCGTTCTACCATTGAACTACACCCGCATTTTTTAACCTGTTGAATTTACATTAAAAGATCGTCTGGTTGGCTGATTTAGCCGGTACTTTCAATTTTTTTCCTCCACAGAATTTAGCCTAATCACATATCCCATCTTCTATACACTTATAAACTTGGCGTAAGTTTTGGCGTAGGTTTTCGGGCGGGATCCAAACTTTCCATTTAACTTGGAGGGCAACCTGCACCCTCAACTTTGCCACATGTGATTGGAGTATACGGAATATTTGTTTTTGACCCTCGAAAAGCCAAGCTACTGGTTGCTGGCGAGCACCTGGTAATTGATGGGTGCCAAGGCCTTCGATTAGTGGCGACAAAAACGAAGAAAACTTGGACCTACCGATACAAAGCAAAGGATGGTCGGATGAAACAGGTTGCCATAGGGCAATGGCCCGATGTGCCAGTGCAGGCCGTTGCCGCTAAATGGCAGGCAATGCGTCATAGTCGGAATACAGGAATAGATCCTGTCGCTGAGCGGTATGCAAAAAAACTGAGCCTTCAGCGTGGGACGGCGGCAATTTACTCCGTCCGGAATTTGGTCAATGACTTCATCGAAGGGCACTTGGAAGTCAATCGAAAGGAGGCTGGTGCGTTGGCAGCTAAGCGCCGACTTTTATCCGTCCTTGAGGCAGATCCTGATTTTGCTGGAATGACCGCCGAGTCAGTCACATGTGCGGATTCATTCTATGTTATTGAAACGGTGAAAGGGACGCCCACGGCGGCACAAAAGCTACGTTCGCTGTTTGGTGCCGCTTGGGATTACGCGCTCGATGCGGGCAGGCTGGATGGCAATGTGCCGAACTGGTGGCGAGTTGTGATGAAAGGCAGGTTAAAGACTGGACAGTGCCAAGTTTTCCTAGGTCGCCATTCGGAGGCCCTCCTGCGGCACATCATAGCGGCGGTATGCATCACCTATTTTCTTCAGGTCAGGCATTAAACCGCAAACCGCAAAAAATGCGGGAAGCCCCGTGCGCAGGGCGTTTGCGACCACCAACTCGGATGGCGGCATGGCCGGATTCATGGTGCGCAGCCAACTCCAAAATCCACGCCAAACCTCTGCCGTGTGATTGATCGCCAGATGTTGCAATAGGCCTTGCGCAATGGCGCCAAGCTGCACATGGACGTGATAGGCCCGCAGCTTGCGGCGCACGCCAGCGCGATAGTCGTCTGAGGTGCGATGCAGGTATTGATCGCCACCGCCGCGCCGGATGGGCTGCATGCCTGCCATCCAGAAGTGATAGGCATAGGCACCCAGGACATGCACAGCCTGACGAAAGCCAAGTTCGATCTTGAAGCGATAGCCGTAAAGCGTGAGTATCTGCAAAGGTTCAAGCGCCAGGTCGGTGCACAACAAAAAAATGGTTCCACGCAGTGGGTGATGCACGATCACAAAACGCACCCTGCGCCCCACCGGACGCCACACCAAATCGAGCACACGACAAGCGCAGCCTGATATTGTTCTCGCCGTAGACTGGACTCGGAGCGCTGGCGAAAGCGCGGTCGTCTTTGGCCAGGTCTTTAAGGCGCACCTTCTCGCCATAGACGCGAGGCCTGCCCTTGCCGCGACGGTCTGGCTCAGCAACGGGCAGGTAAGCCACAGCATTGCTCTTGGCCCGCGAGATCAGGTGATGGCCCTGATCCAGCAGAGGCGTGATGACCTTGCCACTGGCGTAGTAAGCGTCGGCGACAAGCAGCACCCGGCGCTCAATGCAGCGAGCGACACCCATTAGCAGCGCCACCAATTTATCCAACAGCGTAGACGTGTCGCGATTGGAGAACACCAGCCCC
>JANMVO010000422.1:0-4431 GCA_031392805.1 Rhodoferax sp.
TCATGTTCATGACGTGAATTATCATCAAACATCGATTTATCCGGGGTGGCAAGGCTGTGCGGCGTTTTCTGATGCGTTCTATGGTGGCAGTGCTGTTGGCGGCGGGTTTGGCCGCGGCCGCTGCCATCTGGTGGCTCAACACGCCGTTGGCGCTGGCTGGCGAGACGGCGGACCTGTCGATTGAGGCGGGCACACCGGCGGGCAGCGTGGCGCAGGCGGTGGCTGACGCGGGCGTCCAGGTGAACCCAACGCTGCTGTACTGGTGGTTTCGCTTGTCCGGCCGTGCCCGCCAAATCAAGGCCGGTAGCTATGAAATTGATCGCGGGGCAACGCCGCGTGCCATCCTGCAAAAACTGGTGCGTGGCGAGGAAGCCCTGCGCGCTGTGACGCTGGTGGAGGGCTGGAATTTCACCCAGGTACGCGAGGCACTATTAAAAGAAGAGCACCTAAAGTCCGATACACAAGGGCTAAAGCCTGATTTGATCATGGAAAAGCTGGGAAAGCCCGGCCTGGCGCCCGAGGGCCGCTTCTTTCCCGACACCTACACCTACGCCAAAGGCACAAGCGACCTGGCCGTGCTTAAACGCGCGCTGCGCGCCATGGACATGCGCCTTGACACCGCCTGGCGCCAGCGCCAGCCCGACACGCCTTTGAAGTCGCCCGAAGAAGCGCTGGTATTGGCCAGCATTGTGGAGAAGGAAACCGGCAAGGGCAGCGACCGGCCGTTGATTGCCGGGGTGTTCACCAACCGGCTGCGCATCGGCATGAAGTTGCAAACCGACCCCTCCGTCATCTACGGGTTGGGCACTAAGTTTGACGGCAACCTGCGCAAACGCGACCTGCAAACCGACACGCCGTGGAACACCTACACCCGCCGTGGCCTGCCGCCCACGCCCATCGCCATGCCAGGCAAAGCCGCACTTTTGGCAGCGGTGCAACCGGCGCCCACCCAGGCCCTGTATTTTGTAGCGCGGGGCGATGGCACCAGCCAGTTCAGCGCCAGCCTGGAAGAGCACAATCGGGCGGTCAATCAATTTCAGCGTGGGCAGCAATAGACAAACATGGGCGGACTTTTCATCAGCTTTGAAGGCATCGACGGGGCTGGCAAATCCACGCACATCGACGCTCTGGCTCAGGCATTTCGCGCGCAGGGCAGGGCGGTCACCCTGACCCGGGAGCCTGGTGGCACACCGCTGGCCGAGAAGCTGCGCAGCATCGTGCTCAACGACGCCATGGACCCAATGACCGAGGCCCTGCTGGTGTTCGCCGCACGGCGTGACCACTTGCAGCAGGTGATCGAGCCCGCCTTGGCGCGCGGCGAGGTGGTGTTGTGTGACCGCTTCACCGACGCCACCTTTGCGTACCAGGGCGGCGGGCGCGGGTTTGATCTTGAAATGCTATCTATGTTAGAGCAATGGGTGCAGACCAGTCGGGGGCTAGCAGCCAATTCAACGATTTTTATTCGCCAGCCCGACATGACCGTCTGGTTTGACGTGCCACCCGAGACCGCTGCCGAACGTCTGAGTGGCACCCGCGTGCCCGACAAATTTGAATCCCAGCCGCTTGAATTTTTTCGCCGGGTGGCGCAGGCTTATGCACGGCGGGCCGCGCAATCGCCCGAACGCTTTGTGCGCATCGATGCCAGCGTGGCAAGGCACAAAGTGTGGCAGCAAATCACCAGCGCCATGGTGCGCCGGGGCTGGCTGGCCATCATGGTCGCTGCCAATGGAGGCCCAAAGTGAGCGAGGCGGATGCCACTCAAGACGGCCAGGGACTGCCGGTCTGGATTGCGCAGCAACTGACGTCACTGCTGGGGCAACGCGGCCACGCCTGGCTGCTCGGGGGGCCGTCCGGGCTGGGGCAGTATCGGCTGGCGTTTGAGATGGTGCGCGCCTGGCTATGCGGACAGCCTGGCGCGCACGGCGCGTGTGGTCAGTGCGGCAGTTGCCACGCCATCGAGGTGCGTACGCATGCCGATCTGTGTGTGTTAATGCCCGAGACCGTCATGCTGGCGCTCGGCTGGCCATTGAGCGAAAAAGCCCAAACTGACATTGACGACAAACAGCGCAAACCCAGCAAGGAAATTCGCGTGGAAGCCATGCGCGACGCAGTGGAGTTTACCCAGCGCACCAGCGCGCGCGGGCGCGGCAAGGCGGTGCTGATTTTTCCGGCCGAACGCATGAACAACATTACCGCCAACGCGCTGCTCAAGACGCTTGAAGAGCCACCTGGGGATGTCAGGTTTGTTCTGGCCAGCGAGGCCGCACACCAGCTTTTACCCACCATTCGCAGCCGCTGCCTGGGGCACGCCATGGTTTGGCCAGACACCGACGCTGCAATGGCCTGGTTGCAAACGCAGGGCATTGCAGACGGGCATGCGCGGACTTTGCTGCGGGCGGCCGGCGGTCGGCCCGAGGACGCTGTGTTGTTCGCACAATCGGGGCGCGAGCCTGGCAGTTGGGCAGCTTTGCCAAAAGCCATGCAGCGGGGCGACGTCAGCGTGGTCAAAGACTGGACGCCGGTGCAGGCCATTGATGCGCTGCACAAACTTTGCCACGACCTGCTGGCGCTGAAAACCGGCGCGCAACCCCGCTTTTTTGATGCGTCTGACCTGCCGACAAGCACTAAAATGGGCGACTCAATGGCGCGCCTGACGCAATGGTCCGGCGCACTGACCCGCGCCGCGCGCACCATGGAGCACCCGTTTAATGCGGGGCTGATGCTGGAGGCGCTTGTGAGCCAGGCCAAAAGCGCCCTAAACTCGGGTCATTGAGCACCGGGCACCTTCAGTATCATGACTATCTCCAACGCCACCGCGCCCAGGCCGAGTGTTATCCAGCTCGCTATCAAGGAAAAAGCCGCGCTGTACGCGGCCTATATTCCCGCGTTTACTGAAGGGGGCATTTTCATCCCGACCGCGCGCGAATACAAATTGGGTGACGATATTTACGTGCTGCTGTCGCTGCCGGACGATCCCCAGCGCTACCCTGTTGCCGGCAAGGTCGCCTGGGTGACGCCAGCCAAAGCGTCTGCCAACCGCACGCAAGGTGTGGGCATTTTGTTTCCCAGAGATGAAAAGTCGCGCGCACTGAAACGCAAGATTGAAGATATTCTGGGTGACCTGCTAAGCGCAAACCGGCCCACACAAACCATCTGAAGGCCGCGTCAAGACCCCGGCTGACAGTCCGATGCCGTCTTGTCGGCCACTTTGCCCCCATCCGTCATGCCATCGTGCCATCATGTTCACTGATTCCCATTGCCACCTGACTTTTCCTGAGCTGACCAGCCAGTTGCCGCAAATCCGCCAGGCCATGGCCCAAGCGCAGGTGGACCGGGCGCTGTGCATTTGCACCACCCTGGAGGAGTTTGCCGAGGTGCATGCGCTGGCCATGAGCTACGACAATTTTTGGGCCACCGCAGGAGTACACCCTGACAACGAAGGCGTGACCGAACCCACGCTGGATGACCTGCTGGTGCGCGGGCGTTTGCCGCGCGTGGTCGGCATTGGCGAGACTGGCCTGGACTATTTCCGGCTGGGCGATCGCAGCGTGGCTGACATGGCTTGGCAGCGCGACCGGTTTCGCATCCACATCCGGGCGGCCCGGGCTTTGGGCAAGCCGCTGGTGATTCACACCAGGCAAGCCTCGGGCGACACGCTGGGCATTTTGCGGGACGAGGGCGAGGACGGGTCCTTTGGATCAGCTGGCGGTGTGTTTCACTGCTTTACGGAGTCGGCTGACGTCGCACGGGCAGCGCTGGATTTGGGTTTCTACATCTCTTTTTCCGGTATTCTGACCTTCAAAAAAGCGCAGGATTTGCGCGATGTGGCGGCTTTTGTGCCTATGGACCGGATGCTGATAGAGACCGACAGTCCCTATCTGGCACCGGTTCCCCACCGCGGAAAGACCAACAACCCTTCGTATGTGCCGTTTGTGGCCGGGCAGATCGCGCAGATCAGAAACATGGCGGTAGAACGGGTGGCAGAACACACCAGTCGCAATTTTGAGCATTTGTTTAAAGGGGTATTGAATGAAGGTCTTTCAGGTGCAGAGCTTTCAAATACCGACCTTTCAAATACAGACTTTTCAAATGCCGGCCAGTCCACGGGAAAAAGACCATGAATGTTTACTTAAGAAAGTACTTTAAAAAAACGATATACCTTATTGTTTTATTTGTACATTTTTCCTGTTTTTCTGGATCGTACGATGATTTTTTTGCTGCGGTAAAGCGTGATGACGCGAATGCTGTCAAAGCGCTTTTGAACCGGGGCTTTGATGCCAACACGCGCAGCCCGGGCGGCGAATATGGCCTGTCTATCGCCATTCGGGAGCCATCGCTCAAGGTCGCGGCCACCCTGATTGCATGGCCCAAGACCGACGTGGAGGCGCGCAACAGCAAGGATGAAAGTCCTTTGATGTTGGCCTCTCTCAA
>JANMVO010000453.1:0-2526 GCA_031392805.1 Rhodoferax sp.
TGGGCAAAAATTTGAGCTCCCGCAGCGGAAACGCAATGTTCTCCAGCACGCTGAAGGCCGAGAACAGCGCGCCTTGCTGGAACAGCATGCCGACCCGGCTGGCGGCCCCTTTTTCGCCCTGCTGGTCGGCCGGCTTGCCCAACACGTTGACGCTGCCGCGCGACGGCAACTCCAGCCCCAGAATCTTGCGCAGCAACACGGTTTTGCCGCTACCCGAGCCGCCGACAATGGACAGCATTTCGCCGGCTTGAATGCGCAGGTTGAGGTCTTGGTGAATCACTGCCTCAATGCCGATGGTCCGGAACACTGACCACAGGCCCTGAATGTCAACCACCGCTTCCACCCCTGGCCCAGGGTGCGCGGTGTCTGCGTTGTCGCTGTACGCTGGTGTCACAGGCATGGTCATATGCCCACATCCTTGAACACCACCGCAAACAGCGCGTCCACCAGAATCACCAGCGTGATGGAGGTCACCACCGAAGCCGTGGTGCCCTGGCCCAGGCTCTCGGTGTTGGGCTTGACGCGCAGGCCGTAGTGGCAGCCGATGACCGCGATCATCAAGCCAAACACCACTGACTTGCCCATGGCCAGGCCCAGGTTGGAGACCTGCACCGCCTTGGGCAGCGCACTGGCAAAAAACGCTGGTGTGATGCCAATCACCAGATCCGCCGCCAGCATGCCGCCCAGCAGCGCGGCCACCGTGGTCCACACCGTGATCAAGGGCATGGCAATGGCCATGGCCATGGCGCGCGGCATCACCAGACGGTAGCCCTGACGGATGCCCATCACCTGCATGGCGTCAAGTTCCTCCGTGACCCGCATCACACCAATTTGCGCGGTAATGGCCGAGCCGGATCGCCCGGCAATCAGAATCGCCGCCAGCACCGGCCCGAGCTCGCGAATCAGCGAGATGCCCAGCAAATCGACAATGAAGGCATCGGCGCCAAACTGGCGCAACTGCTGCGACACCAGGTAGGCCAGCACCACCCCAATCAAAAAACCCACCAGCGCGGTGATGGGCAGCGCCGTGGCACCGATGCTGTAGAGGTGGCCCGACACATCGCGCCACGGGCCGTCGCCGGGCGCGCGCGCCAGGCGCATCAGGTCCAGCAGCAGCTGGCCGACCAGACGGATCAAGTCGCGGGTGTGGTCCAACGCGTGCAGCAGCAACTCGCCTAAGTCCAGAAAGCGTGACACCAGCCTGTGCCACACCCTTTGCACAAAGTTTTGTTGCGCAGCAAGGGGCGTGCTGATGGTGTGGCGGGCCACACGCTCCAGCATGGCCCGCTGGGCGGGCAGCGTGTACAGCGTCTGCGGCCACTGGTGGCCCCAACTGTTCCAAAGCAACTGCGCGCCAGTGTGGTCCAGGCGCTGCACATCGCGCAAATCCCACTCAGACGCGCCGGGTGACCCTGCCGCCGCCGGGGTGGCTGCGTTCAAATCTGCGGTGACCCGCGCCCACGTGGCAGGCTCGGCCAGCCGGGCGGCGGTCCAGTGGCCGAGCACCTGAGCGCGCGGCCCCTCGGGCGTGTGCGCATGGGCAATGCCAGGCGGCGCATCTTCCCCGGTGCGGGGCGTTGTTTCCTCCACGATGCTGGGCGTCGTTTCCTCCATACTGGCTTGTGCTGTGACAGACTGCTGGTTGTGATTGTGGTTGGGGCTGCGGCGGCGTTTAAGAGTATCGTACCTTCACCCGTGGCCGCCTATGCATGAACCCCAAAATTGACTTGCCAGGTTGAGCCGCGAGTTGAATCCGGAGTGGACGCAGGTTGTGCGCCGAGTTGAGCGCCGGGTTGGATGGCCACGGACGCAGCGGGCGACACATCGACACCGCGCGACAGCGCGGGCCAGACTGGTTTTACAGCCAAGGTCTACGCTATTATTTAAATAGCTTACTATGTATATTCCACAAGGGCTATAGGCCTATTTGACCTCCAAAAACCGCAAAACCCGGCATTTTCAACGAAAATCAGTGTCCAAACGCGCCTGCACACGCTTTACACGCTGTACCAGCGGCGCCAGCAGGCACTTCGCCAACCGCACTACCAGCCACTTCAACATCAGCTTTACCATCCGCTCAACTATCCGCCCTGGCAACCGCTTTACCAAGTACCACCCAATGCGCGACACTTGACACTCTGTGCCCGATTTTTTCAGGAGTTTCACCATGACCACACCCACCATTGACCATTACATCAACGGGCGTACAGTTGCCGCAACCGGCGGCCCGCAAGCCCGCTTTCAGGACGTTTTCAACCCCGCCACCGGTGCCATCACGGGTCGCGTGGCATTGGCCAGCACGGCTGAGGTGAATGCCGCTGTGGCGGCTGCGCAAGCGGCCTTCCCCAAGTGGGCCGACACGCCGCCCATCCGCCGCGCGCGCATCATGTTCAAGTACCTGGAACTGGTCAACGCGCACAAAGACGAGTTGGCGCATTGCATCACCGCCGAGCACGGCAAGGTGTTCACCGACGCGCAGGGCGAGGTCTCGCGCGGCATCGACATCATCGAGTTTGCCTGCGGCAT
>JANMVO010000469.1:0-7187 GCA_031392805.1 Rhodoferax sp.
GGTTAACGGCATCAGCCTGCTCATACTGCACCCAGTGCCCAGCGTCTGCCACGACATGGGTTTGGCAGCCGGCACGGCCCTCGCTTAAGGTGCGGGCAATGGCTTCGGGTTGTGCCGTCACATCGTGTTCTCCCCATGCCAGCAACAAAGGGCTGCGACACCGATCCAGCAATGCCCCCAGTCCGGCGGAGCGCGAGATGGTCTTGCTGTGAAAGCGGGTGTGCAGGCAGGCGGCGGTGTGCACCTGCACGGCGAGGGCGTCGATGTGGGCTGGGTCATGGAGCATGTGAACCGCCAGGTTGTGGCGCATCACGCTGGCCAGCGCGGTGGCATCGCCCGCAGCCGCCGTGTCACGCCAATTGCGCAGTTCGCCGCTGGGGCGTCTAGGCCCGCCGTGGCCCCCCGGCCCCAGCAGGGCCAGCCGGTGAATGTGCTGGCGTTGCGCGGCCAGGTGGGCCGCGACCAAACCACCGAATGAGAAGCCGACCAGGTTGACCGGTGTCAAGTGGCCAACGAGCTGGTTCAGCGTACCCGTGGTGATGGCCACCAGGGAATCCATGGTGGGCTCTGGCGGCGCGTCTGATCCACCGTAGCCCGGCATGTCAGGCACCCACACTGTGAAGCGCTTGGCCAGCACCTCGATATTGCGCACCCAGTGCAGCCAGTTGCCGTGGCCACCGTGCAGCAGCACCAGCGGCGCGCCAGAGCCCATCTGGTGCCAACAGACTTGGCGACCCTGGTGCATCACCCTGTGCAGCCTGGCCCGCGTTGCAACTGGCGTTTCAACGTACGTTTCAAGCTGGCTCAAAACAGCGGGCGTGTCTTTGCGAATGTCCATGGCGTGAGCCTATCACGCCCTCAACCCCTGGCGGCACCAGACGCACGGGACCGACCCGGCGGCTGTTCAGTAGGTTTTGTAGGGCAGGAACTTGCCGGACAACACCACGTTGACGCGGTCCCCCTTGGGGTCGGGCTGGCGAACAATGGCCATTGAAAAATCGATGGCGCTCATGATGCCGTCGCCAAATTCTTCGTGAATCAATTCCTTGATGGTGGTGCCGTAGACGTTGACCATTTCGTACCAGCGGTAGATCAGCGGGTCGGTGGGCACTGGCGTGGGCAGCGAGCCTTTGTAGGGCACGACCTGCAGCCACTTCTGCTCTTGCGCTGTGAGGCCGAAAATCTTGCCAATGATCTTGGCCTGCCTGTCGTCAAAAGTCATCTGGCCCAGGCAGCCGGCGGTCACCCATTCTTTGCTGTGACCCACTTTTTTGGCGACCGATCCCCAAGTGATGCCCTTGGCTACTTTGGCAGTGATGATTTTTTCGGTGATGTCGTTGCGGTTCATTTTTTCTGCTCCAGTGTTTGAAAGGGTTGTCGGCAGCAGCGCGATCTGGTTTTTGCCAGACGGCGCCCAAGCGCGTGTTCAGCGCGTTCAGCCAGCGGCATCCGGCTCTGCCACCAGGGTGCTCAGGGGCAACTGATCCAATTCCGCAAGCAGCTTCGCCAGGCTGCGCCCTGCCGCATTTACGACGGCACGACCCTTGTCTGCCGTGGCCGCCGACGCGTTGCCAACCGCGCCTGCCGGGTTGTAGTCCTGCATCTGCCAGCCGAGCTTGGCGCTTTTGCCATTGCCCAACAGGGGATAAGCTTTCGAGCGCTGCTGGGATGTGGAGGCAAAGTTGCGTGCCTGCGCCATGTTCACATGCGCGCCATCCAGCGCCAGCATCATCGAGGTTTCAATCTCCCCGGCATGGATGCCAAAGCGATGTTCCTCGGCACTGAACAGCGCGTTGAAGTCGTTGCCCTGTTCGTCCAGCAGCGGCAGGTTGAACCAGCTCACGCTGTATACCAGCAGGTTGAGCCGGGCGCGCAAATCCCTCGCCACGATGTCCATCACGCTGACCTGGCCGCCATGCGAGTTGAACAGCACCAGCTTCTTGATCCCCGTCGCCGCCACTGACTCGCCAATGTCAGTCCACAGACGGATCAGGGTCTCCGACTTGAGCGAGAGCGTGCCGGGAAAGCGCCCATGCTCCGGGCTGAACCCCACCGCCTGGGTCGGCAGAAACAGCACGCTCGCGTCGTCAGGCAAAAGCGGCAGACAAGCCGCCACCACCCCATCCACCAGCACCGTGTCCACACTCACCGGCAAATGCGGGCCATGCTGCTCGGTGGCGGCGACGGGCAGCACGGCAATGCTGCGCGCGGGGTCGAGTTGCGCGAAGTCGCGGGTGGTGAGGTTGGCCCAGTATCTGGATTTGCTTGTCATGCCGCTATCTTAGAACGCCCGCAACTGGCGACGGCTCGAGGAAAATCCGTTCACTCCCGGCCCTGCTGTTGCCCAAGCGCACTTCTAGCCGCCCGCACAATGCTCGCCGCATCGACACCAAAGAAGTCTCGCAGCGCAGCGCGCGTGTCGCTGCGGCCAAAGCCGTCGGTGCCCAGCGTGATGTAGCGGCGGCCCCCGGGCAGATACGCGCGCACGCTCTCGGGCACGGCGCGCACGTAGTCGGTGGCGGCGATGAGGGGGCCGCGGCTGGTGGCGAGTTGTTGCGCAAGGAAGGGCACGGGCGCAGGCTCGCCTGGCGCCAATGAACGCCCACGCTGCTCACAGGCCATGCCATCACGCGCCAGTTCACTCCAGCTGGTCACGCTGAAGACGTCCACATCCACGCCTTCACCCGCCAGCAACCGCGCCGCCTTGATGACTTCGGTCAGGATCGCGCCCGAGCCCAAAAGCGTGATTTTTCCCGTTTTTTCCTGTGTTTTAGTGCTCTGGCCCGCGTCTACTATGCATGAGTAGCTGCTATATTTATAGCATCCACGAATCACATCCTGCTCGACACCCAGCGGCAAGCTCGGCTGGGCATAGTTCTCGTTCATCATGGTGACGTAGTAGAAAACGTCTTTTTGCGCCATCAGCATTTCGCGCATGCCGTTGTCGATGATGACCGCCAGCTCACCGGCAAACGCGGGGTCGTAGGCCTTGCAGTTGGGGATGGTGGCGGCCATCAGGTGGCTGCTGCCATCCTGGTGTTGCAGGCCTTCGCCGCCCAAAGTGGTGCGGCCCGAGGTGGCACCCAGCAGAAAGCCCCTTGCGCGCTGGTCGGCGGCAGCCCAGATCTGGTCGCCCACCCTTTGAAAGCCGAACATCGAGTAGTAAATGTAGAACGGCAGCATCGCCAGCCCGTGCACGCTGTAGCTGGTGGCAGCGGCCGTCCAGCTGGCCAGCGCACCGGCCTCAGAGATGCCTTCTTCCAGAATCTGGCCGTCCAGCGCTTCACGGTAGCTCAGCACCGAACCAATGTCTTCTGGCGCATAACGCTGGCCGACGCTGGAGTAAATGCCGACCTGCTTGAACAGGTTGGCCATGCCAAAGGTACGCGCTTCGTCGGCGACGATCGGCACGATCCTCGGCCCGAGTTGCGGATCTTTGAGCAGGCCGCCCAGCATGCGCACAAAGGCCATGGTGGTGCTCATTTCTTTGCCCTCGGCCTGCAGCGCAAACGCGGCGTATTTGGTTATTTCTGGCACCACAATCACATCGGCGGTCGCGTAGCGTTTAGGCAGATAGCCGCCGAGCTTTTGACGCTGCTGGTGCATGTAGCGCATCTCAACGCTGTCGTCCGCCGGTTTAAAAAACTCGAGGTTTTTGACCTGCTCATCCGTCATCGGCAGGTTGAAGCGGTTGCGAAACGCGATCAGGTCGTCTTCGTCAAACTTTTTCTGGCTGTGCGTGGTCATCTTGCCCTGACCGGCGCTGCCCATGCCATAGCCCTTCTTGGTGTGCGCCAGGATGACCGTGGGCTGGCCCTGGTGGGCGGCGGCACTGGCGTAGGCCGCGTGGATTTTGACCAAATCATGCCCGCCACGTTTTAGCCGGTCAATCTGATCATCAGTCATGCCCTGGGCCAGGCGCGCGAGCTCGGCGTTCTGGCCAAAGAAATTGTCGCGGTTATAGCGGCCATCTTTGGCGGCAAAGGTCTGCATCTGGCCGTCCACCGTATTGGCAAAAGCCTTGGTCAATGCACCCGTCAGGTCACGGGCGAACAGGCCATCCCAGTCGCTGCCCCACACCAGTTTGATGACGTTCCAGCCGGCCCCGGCAAACAGTTTTTCCAGCTCGTCGATGATGCGGCCGTTGCCACGCACCGGGCCATCCAGGCGCTGCAGGTTGCAGTTGACGACCCACACCAGGTTGTCCAGCCCCTCGCGCGCGGCCAGGGTCAAGGCGCTCATCGACTCAGGCTCGTCCATTTCGCCATCGCCAAACACGCCCCACACTTTGCGCACAGAACAATCCAGTAGCTGGCGGTGCGTAAGGTAGCGCATAAAGCGCGCGTGGTAGATTGAGCTGATCGGCCCGATGCCCATCGAGCCGGTGGGAAACTGCCAAAAATCAGGCATCAGGTACGGATGCGGGTAGCTGCACAGGCCCCGCGCCATTCGGCCCACACCCTCGTCCGCGCCTGGGCTGTTGGTGGCAGCGGGTGCCGTCAATTCCTGGCGGTAGTAGCCCAAATCGTCGGCGCTCAGGCGGCCTTCCAGGTAGGCACGGGCGTACACGCCGGGAGAACTGTGCGGTTGAAAAAACACCAAGTCACCTTGGTGCGGGCTGGGTTGCACCCCTTGTGCGTCCGGCCCCGGCGCTTCGCAGCGCGCATGAAAGAAGTGGTTGAACCCGGCTTCAAACAGATCAGCCGCACTGGCATAGCTGGCAATGTGGCCACCCAGTTCGCTCGACCCGCCGGTCTCTGCCTGGTTGGCGCGCACCACCATCGCCAGCGCGTTCCAGCGCATCAGCGAGGCCAGCCGCTCCTCAATCGCCAAGTCGCCGGGGAACACCGGCTGCTCATCCACGGCAATCGTGTTTTGGTAAGGCGTGCACAGCTCGGGCTGCCAGCCAATGCGCTGCGCCCGGGCCTGGCGCGCCAGCTCATCGAGCACGAAGCGGGCGCGCGCCGGGCCTTGCGCGGCCACCAGCGCCGCAAAGGCATCGCGCCATTCGGTGGTTTCCAGCGGGTCAGTGTCGTGGGTCGCCAGCGTGGCGGCATCCAGGGCGGCGGCAAGTGTGGGGGTCAATGGGGCATTCATGGTGGAGGCATCCGTGTCTTTTGGAAAAGCGCGATTGGGACAGCGTGTCAGGTCAGGGCGCTTGAGTCAGTGTAATGGCTCGAATATACCGACGCGACGGGCGACTCCGACTACTTGATCCGCGTGGCGGTGGCCGACATCGGCGCGCTGGAGAAATTTATTCTGGAGCAACTGAGCCCGATTCCCGGCATTGAGAAAATCCGCTCCAGCTTTGCACTGAAGCAGGTGCACTACAAGACGGCGCTGCCGCTGCCAATGCTGCGGCAGGCAACGCACCCAGGGGGTGATCGCGGCCCTTGGCCCGCCGACCCCTACGCGAACCAACACGCGGACCAATGCGGCGGGCGGCCCAGTGCCAGACAAGCAACGGCACAGGCCACCTCCCGCAGATCAATCGTCCTTGCTGTCGCCCTTATCGTCGTCTTTGCCCCCGCCAACTTTCGTCAGCTTCAGCACCACACCGGCGGGTTGACCATCCTTGGTGAGGTTAAGCGTGCCGGACGAGCTGGCAAGCAGGTACAACTCGCCGTCATGGTCATGGGCCCAGCCCAGCACGGCCAGTCCCAGCGACGAGCGACCGAACAACTGCAAGGTTTCGATACGGTTGTTCTTGCCAAGGGTGTACAGGTGGCCTTTGGCCTGCAGCGGGGTGAAGAGCTCGCCCGAATAGTCGCCGAAGACATACTGGCCGCGCAGCCCTTTGATCTTGTCACCCCGGTAGACAAAGCCACCAATCACCGCAACCCGGGACTCGACATCACCGGGCGTACCCTCATGGTCAGAGTGATCGTATTCGGCAATTGGGTCTATCAATCCTGCGGGGAGCATCGGGCTGTGCTGGTAGACAAAGCCATGCGCATCGACGCCGCCACCGTTGTTGTCAAACAGGAACGTGCCTTCCTTGATGGGCCAGCCATAGTTGCCACCTTTGACCACAATATCAATCTCCTCAATGTCGTTCTGCCCCACATCCGCAACCCACAGCTTGCCGGTCTTTTTGTCAAATGACATGCGGTAGGGATTGCGCAGGCCCCAGGCGAATATTTCGCCTGCCCCAGTCTTGCCAACCAGCGGGTTGTCAGCCGGCACGCCGTACTTGCCATTGGCCGAATTGCGGGCCAACGGGTTGATACGCAGAATTTTGCCCAGCACGTTGCCCGGCGCCAGGCTCTGCGCATTGCCGCCGGGAACATGCCCCACCCCCACGTCATTGGCATTGCCGCCGTCGCCGAGCGAGATGTAGAGCATCTTGTCAGGCCCAAAGGCCAGCGTGCCGCCATTGTGGTTGAAATACGGCTTGTCGATGCGCATCAACTCGCGTGCACTGTTGGTGTCCACAGCCCCATTTTTTTCGCCCGGACGCCCGACGCGCCATTCGGTAATCACGCTTTGGCAATCGGGCGCCACGCCGGGCGGCTGCGTGCTGAAGTCGGCCTTCCCCTTGACCGGTTCGGAGGTGAAGGTGTAAAGCAGGCCGTTGCGCTGAAAGTCCGGATGAAAGGCAATGCCGAGGAAGCCCCGCTCGTCATAGTTAATGGAAAACAGGCCCAGCTTTACCAGACGGCTACTCACGTCCAGAAACACCGTGGGCGTGCCGGGCGATTTGTTCTCGCCGACCTGGATGCGGTAAAGTTTGCCAACCTGGTCGACCACATAGATATGCTCTTCGTCCCCGGGTGCAACGGCAGCTGTGATCGGCGAAATAAGTCCGGTGGCGATGGTCTTCAGATCCACCGTCACCGCACTGGTGGGTATGACGCCAGGGATCGGGTCTTCCAAGGGCACATTGGGTGCGCCAAATAGCAGCGTGGGTGCCGCCATGAGGGCGGCGGTGATGAGCATCGCGCCCGCACGCCGTCGCATGACTGAATGGACTTTGGGCAGGCCGCGATGCGCGGCGAAGAACGGGGTCGATTTCAACAGGGTCGATTTCATCTTTGTGCCTCCAGACACTGGTTATAGCGGCGGTTCACAAGATCGCGTTCCGGCACACTTTTTGTATCGCTCAAAACTGGCGGGTAGGTGGCCGTACTGAAGCGACAGCGGCCAGTGTAGGAACCATCTGACTTTTGTCAAACATACTTTGTGCA